>MGDH01000011.1:246244-264400 GCA_001790855.1 Candidatus Schekmanbacteria bacterium RIFCSPLOWO2_02_FULL_38_14
AATGAAAAGGTTGGCGGATGCTGTGCCAATACAGAAACCAACGGATATATTTTCAATGACGGGGCTTTATATCTGGCATTCCCGGGAATCTTTAATCATGTATTTGAAGAACTGGACCTTGACAGAGCCTCCCTGATTCCAATGAGAAAAATAACTGCAAATCTTAAGACCACTCTTCCTGACGGAACAATTGTAACTCTTGGCGACGGAACTGAAATATCCATTGAAAACTGTCCAAGAAAAATTGACATGGACAAGGTTAATAGAGAATTCAAAAACTTCATGAATAAATGGAATCCGGTCCTACGCCTTTTTTCTGACGATATCCTTATCCGTCCTTTTTCAATGCTCCATTTGCTTGCAAAGGGATGGAAACATCTGAGCAAGTTTAAAGGAACAATTGCGCAGGAGATGTATAAATCATTTAGCGATGAGTCAGTCCGTTCTGCAATCGCAGGAATAATGCTGTATGCATGGGTTCCTCCGATGAAAGCCCCGGTTTCACTGATACTGGGACCTGTTGCAATGATTAGTGAAGGCTTTCACCTTCCTGAAGGAGGCATGGGAAGAATCACCGAGGTGCTTGCAGATATACTGAAAAAAAATGGCGCTGAAATTCATTTAAAATCGTCTGTTGAAAAAATTCTTGTAAAAAACAACCGTGTCAAGGCTGTTCTTGTTGACGGATATGGTTATGTTCAGACAGATGCTGTCATATCAACAGCCAGTGGAATGCTCACTTATAGTGAACTGATTGAGCCGGATTTTGTCCCGCCTGATATGAAGAAGAAGGTTGATACTGCTCCCCTCTCCCAAAAAGCCCTTAATCTCCAGCTCGGGCTTTCAAATAAAATTGATACAAAAAGCCATTCCAATAAAGTAATCCCAATGATGGAGGAACAGGATAAAGCCTTTCTGCCAGAAGAAAGTAAAATGCACTCAGTTATCTATTCTGTACCAACAGTAACAATGCCCGAACTTGCTCCTCAGGGCAAAAGCATAATTGAAATGTTCCCTCCAATCAAGCAGGACATACCCCTTGAAAAATGGGATGAGGAAAAGGAAAGAGTGGCTGAGGTTGCAATCAGAGAGCTTAAAAAGATACACAAGATTGAGGTTGCTGTGAAACGTGTGAGAAGCCCAAGGGATTTTATTGAGCAGATGCATCTCTACAAAGGCGCAATTTACGGCATATCGCCGGCTGCAGACCCAAAGGCTCAGTTCCCGCACAAGTCCCCTA
This sequence comes from Candidatus Schekmanbacteria bacterium RIFCSPLOWO2_02_FULL_38_14, assembly GCA_001790855.1. Lineage (NCBI taxonomy): Bacteria > Candidatus Schekmaniibacteriota > Candidatus Schekmanbacteria bacterium RIFCSPLOWO2_02_FULL_38_14. The sequence goes on from MGDH01000011.1 coordinate 247,485, forward strand.
TTCAGGGACTCTTCCACGCGGGGCAGTCAACCTATCCGGGTTTTGGAACCGGCCTTGCAGCAATGTCAGGCATCTTTGCAGCAAAGGCATTGTTGAAAAGCAAATAAATGGAGTTACACCACTTCAATTCCCTATAACTATAACCCAAGAAATTGGATTGCCATCCCACAAAAGCATATCGTGGCACCAGCTAAAGCGTGGGTGTATCGTTCCAATCTTTCCATTGGCAGAAGATTTATTCCCATAGATGAAACTAATACAACACCAAGCATTGTCACAATTGTTACCAGACTAAAAACAGCAGTTACAAAAACTAAATCCAAAAAACTTCCTCTTGCAGCAGGGTACATCAGTATAGGTATTAATGGCTCACAGGGTCCAAAAACAAATATTGTAAATAAAATCCACGGTGTGAGGTTTGCAGCACTTTTTTCTGTATGGACATGTACATGTTCTTTGTTGTGTCCATGTGTGTGGATGTGGGTATTTTCATCTCTGTGGATATGCAGATGTTTGTGAGGATGGTTTCTTATAGCCTTTCGCAACCCCCAGATAAAATATACAAGCCCAAAGGCTATGAGTATCCATGCAGCAAGGTTACCGCGAAACGATTCTACTGCTTCAAGTTTTGTAACAGTAATTCCCAGAGCGATTCCCAAAGTTCCAAGTACAACAGAGCTCGCTATGTGTCCAACACCGCACAGAGCAGTAATCCACATTGTTTTGACTGATGACCATTTTCTTGCCCGTGCCATTACAACAAATGGAATATAGTGGTCAGGTCCAAGCAATGTATGAAAAAAACCTACTGAAGCCGCTGTCAGCGCAAGTATAAGCATTCCATTTGACATTACAATTAATCTCCTTAAGTCAGGTTAGCTATTTCTCATTATTATCCAATTTTTTACTTTTCCTCATTCCGGGCATTATCCATCCAAAGAGCAAAAACTCAATCACCATTCTGACATAATCAGCTATTGAATATTTCTTTTCAACAGACCCGTTTTTCTCACCAGTACTCTCAAGATAATCCTTTAAAAGCTCTTTTGCCTTTTCATATTGGTCATCCTGAACCATTATCATCTTCTTGTTTAAAAGCTCAATCTTGGGACCAATCTCAAGAGAACCAAACTTATCATTCCTGACAAAATAATTTATCCCCTCTGCATCAAGGATGCTTTTGAGCAAAGCCAGTTCTACTTCGTTGTTTGGGGAATAAAGGTCACGCATAAAATATTCTCAACAACTTCTCATCATTAAATTCCTTCCAATAACATTCCTGATACATAATCAGCTTATTTAGTCAGATAAACAATTAAGGAACAGTTATTCTATTAACTTTGTGGTTGCTCTATTAATCTTCTTTTCCCATTAAGAAGTCTAATGATTTTCGAAATAGTGGAAAAAACGATTTTACTTTTGTTGCAGAAGGGTTAATCTTGTATACTGCTTCTTTCCACAGGTCTTCATACCTATCCATTTTTAAACCCTGAGGCTGTATTTTTACAGCAACAGTTTTGGGTAATTTAAAAAAGAAAGCGAAGGTCTTCGAACCAATCCATTTAATACCAAAAGCGTTGAAAAAACCATGTTTAAAACCACAATAATGTTTATTAAATTTCATTTCAAGTGGCCATCCTTTTGACTTGATTAATTTTTCTGTTTCTTGAGCAAACGAAAGAAATGCTTCAACACTATTCTTGTTGTAGTGATCTTCATAAAATGCACGGTCATAAACTTCGAGGCCACGAACAGTTCTAACCTTTTTGGGTTGCTCTGGTTCCAGTTTGTTGACAAGAAGGAACTGATTTGTTCCCTCAGTCCATCTTTTTATTTCAATTAAGTCAACTGGATAATTTATAGTATTTACCAACTCCAATGTAGAATGCTCAATAGCTGGAGCTATGATAATAATTCGGACTTCATAATTGTCCCAGTTGACTACAACATCTTCAGGCTGTTCAGGTGCTTCAAGCCAAAGATTCTTGATTGAGTCTGGATTTTTCTGTGCCCAAAAAGCATAAGCAAGAACCTGAGGAATTACAGATGCATCGATAGTAACATTCTTCATTTCAACAATACAAACATTACCATCGTTATCAATTCCAACTATATCTGGAATACCTGCCTTCTTCCCGCCCCTGACTTGTCTTTTGATAAGAAATATGTCCTCAAGTATTTCTTTTGTTTGAAAAATGACCTTTTCAAACTCCTCTTCTGAGGCAAACGGGGATGACAATAAGTTTAGCGTTTTATCCCCTTTTTGTTTCCAAAATAAATTAGCCATTATTCCTCCTTATTGTGAGCGGGTAGGCAAAGTTTATTATATCATAAAAAATACTTGTCCTCTTTATAAATGAATGAATCTAAGTTAGTTTTTTTAAATCATAAATATTTTCTACTGTCAAAGAAATTTAATCTATGAAATGAAAGGGTTGATTGCACAGATTATTTAGCTATAAGCTGTAAGTTATAGGCAATAAGTCAGTAGATAATACATTTAAACTTCAGAAATATTTTAAAAGATCAAATTATCACTTCAGTACCTCTAAAATCTCTCTATCCTCACTCTCTTTTAATCCCTCTCTTATCTTTTTCTGCCATTTTTGAGGAATTGAATTAAAAACATTTTTTATGATGCTTGATTCACCTTTATTTATTAGTATTTTTAGAATCTCAATAGCAACATTCCTGTCTTTAATAGCTTTTTCTTTTTTTAACCTCCGCTGAAAAATTATTAGCTTGTGCAAAGCAAAGTTGGCGGGATGTGGCAGAGTTAAATAAAAACCTTTCATTCTAATCTTTATGGTATTACTTGATAAAAAGTTCAGAAATCTCAAAGGAGTAGCGTTTAAACCGAGTTTTGGCAAAGGATAAGGTTTATTTATACTTTTGCCTTTCTCCGGAACTAAAAATTCAAGGATAAGATTTGGATGGTCAAGTTTAATATATCCTTTGCTTCTATTAAAGATGGTAACAAAACCTAAGTCTTTAAGAAGTTCTGGTATATCTACTTTATTTCTTATTTTCGAAGGGTCGTTTATCAGAAAATCAAGGTCTCTTGTTTTAAGAGTCGCTTGGTCAATATATGGAACATTAGAAAAATAATCTTTATAAAAGTAGACACACCAGCTGCCTATTAGAATAAAATTGTCTAATATGCCTGCGTTATGAAAGCGGGTTAATATTTCAAGACACAACTCAGATTGCTTCTTTTCCACGGAGAGAACTCCTTAAGAACCTAATTTGTTTTTTTACTTGAGATAATAGCTGTCTATATTTAGCCCTTAGTATTTTAGCTTCTTCATATTTCTTTTTTTCTTTCCCTGATATTTTCCCTCTATAAATATGTTTTACTTTTTTTCCTTCTCTTTTTACCAAATAATAATACTCATGGCCTTTTATTTTTTTAATAGAAATACATCCTTTAGGTAATTTTCCCAAGACTTCATCGTATTCTTTTTTCATACGAAGAGAGTTCTCAAGTTCTTCTGCTAAAACTCCTTTTATTACTCCTCTCATAACTTCTCCTGTTACCTAACAAACTATTAAGTAATATAACTTGTTGGGTAACTAATGTCAAACAATAAGTTACCCAACAAAAGTGATTGTTTTGATATATGTTGGGTAACAGGTACTAATCAATTTCCTCTTGACTATCTCAATTAATCCCATTTAACTATCCTCATGCAAGAAATTACAATCTACTGCGACGGGGCGTGCAGCGGAAATCCCGGGCCCGGAGGATTTGGGTACATAATAAAAAAGAGTTGCAAATCAGCAGAATTCAAGGGAGGCAGTCCTGCTACAACAAACAACAGGATGGAACTCATTGCTGCAATAAAAGCAATTGAGAAGATAAAACACCACTCCAAAATAACAGTAGTCAGCGATTCTCAATACCTTGTAAAGGGGATGACTGAATGGATTTTTGGCTGGCAGAAAAGAGGATGGATAAATTCCCAGAAAGACCCTGTAAAGAATAAAGACCTCTGGCTCAAGCTTCTTGAACTTTCAAAAAAACATAATATAAAGTGGGAATGGATAAAGGGACACGATGGACATCCTGAGAATGAAAGGTGTGATGAGCTTGCAAGGGAATACATTGAAAAAATCAAAAGTCGAAAAAGCTGACAGCTATCAGCTAGACAATTTTGATAGACGGGGTTTTCTAACCCCGTCTATTTGCGGGACAAGAATGTCCCGCCTATCCTGCTGATTGCTGATTGCTGAAGGCTGAAGGCTTTCCAGAAAGGAGCATTATGTACTTCAAACAGATTCCTTTAGGACAGATGGGAAATTATTCATACCTTTTTGGCTGTGAAAAAACAAAGGAAGCTGCTGTTGTTGACCCTGCCTTTGAAGTAGATAGAATAATTAAAGCTGCAAATTCTGACGGTTACAAAATCAAATACATCTTCACAACCCACGGTCATTTTGACCATACTGGCGGACATATTGAAACAGCATCAAAGACAGGAGCAAAAATCATAGCCCACAAAAAAGAAACAGGAAGCCTTAAAAGAAATAGCATTACAGTTGACATTGAAGTTAATGACGGAGATGAGATAAATGTTGGCAACATAACTGTAAAAATCATTCACACACCGGGGCATACAAAGGGAGGTATCTGCCTGCTCGTAGATGACAAGAAACTGATTACAGGGGATACCCTTTTTGTCGGAGATTGCGGAAGAACGGATTTGGGAGACGGAAGTTCCAAAGAACTTTTTAACAGCATAAATGAGAAATTAAAAACCCTTCCTGATAATATTGAAGTTTATCCCGGACACAGCTACGGAGGGGCTCATTCCACAATCGGGCAGGAGAAAAAAACAAACCCTGCAATGAAATGCAAAACTCTTGAAGAGTTTGAAGCTCTGCCATAAAATCACTCAAGCTTACTTTCCGTCATTCCCGCGAAGGCGGGAACCCAGTAGATTGGTAGCTATTCTGTTTTTAATTTCTATCTGCCATGTGTCCAACCATAATATTACATGAAGATTTTATAAGAGAAAAAAACACTTTGGGTTTAAGCACCCTGTGAAAAATCGCAAATGAAAATATTTTCCAGAAAGATGACAGGTTATAGAATTTGCGGTATATAGCCTTTCTTATTTTCTTAAGGTCTGCAACAGAGTAGGTATCAGAATAAACCCTTCCTCTTTTATCCAACTGGTATCCATTAAGTTTTTTTATCACATTATACAATGGAGCATACTGAGAACAACGCAGATTGCTGACACCTATTGAATGGAGCCCTATCTGTTTTGCAAAACCTGCAATACCAAACATCTCATCCCTTGTTTCCTCAGGAGAACCAATTATAAAGTAGCCGTGGTAATACATATCATGTTGTCTTAATACACTGAAGCATTCTCTTGCTTCCTCGATTGTGAAACCTTTATTGAATTGCTTTAATATCCTGTTCTGTGCCGACTCGATTCCAAACAGCAGAACCTTAAACCCTGCTTTCTGCATTTTTCTGATAGTTTCAGGGCTTTTAGCCACATCTACTCTTGCATTGGCAGTAAACATCTTATTAACTTTTTCACGTATCAGGATATCACAGATTTCATTTACTCCTTCTGTGTTAAAGGTGAAGTTCTCATCAAGAAATATTATCACATCTGATTTAATACTCTTGATTTCCTTAACCACAGTTTCAGGAGACCTTCCTTCCCACTTTCGCCTTCCTCCTCCTGCTGAATTATTAAAGGAGCAAAAGGAGCAGTTGTAAGGACATCCCCGCGAAGAGAATATTCCGTCAACTGTATATCCAAAATCAAATCCATTGCTAATCAACTTGTACTCGTACTTTCTCAGGCTCCTGTCTATTATAAAGTAAGGGTCAAGTTTCTCTAGTTTTCTATAAGGGTTGTGGATGATTTCTCCTTTATTTCTGTAAGAAATTCCCTGTATCTCGCTCAGCGGCTTATTCTCTATAATCTCCCTTATTGTATTCTCTCCGTCACCCTTAACAATTATGTCAATATTAGGACATTCACTGAATAAATTATCCACATCATCCGTAGCCGCCCTTCCGCCAACTATTGTAAAGATATCAGGAGGAATTTCCAGTATACGTCTCCTGACATTATTCTTCTCCTGATCCCAGTTTACGCTCACACATGCAAGGTCCGGCTTGTTCTTAAAAAAATAATTCAATCCATTCTTTTCATATCTGAGGTCAACAATACTTACCCTTTCACAGGATTTACTCAAAACAGTGGCTATGTATTCAAGCCCCAGCGGAGGCATAAACCCCATTGAAGCCAGCTCTTTTTTATAAGGGTACATACAGAGCGCATTTTTAAAACGAGGATATGTATTGCTTATTTCCATTCCAGACTCCAAAAAACATCTGCCTTGAAACGTTTCTTAAGCTTATAGCCAAAGTTATTTTTCTTCTTTGTCCTTATTGCCCCAGTTTATGATAAAGATACCTGATGAAATAAGAATTGTCCCAATAATGATTTTATCTGTTATTACTTCATCAAGGAAAATATAAGAAACAATGGCAACAGTTATGTAAAGAACGGATGCTGTTGTTAATGCTATGGATAGTTTTGTAGATTTTAAAATCTGCATCCATGCAATAAAAGAAAAAATATAAAAACTATAACCAACGATTATAAGATAATTAATCTTTAGCCCTGATGATGGAAGGCTCACAGCCCCCATCTTTAACAATAGCTGTGCAATAGTATCTGACAATATCAGTAAAACCCAGTAAAAAAGAGTTTTCATTTGCTGAATTCATGTCCTAAATGTATTTCCATTCTTCCTATGTTTATTAATAAATTATATACTTTAAATTATTATCTATATTATAATAAATTGGAAGCTAAATAGTTATGGACACTAAAAATAGATTTACTGATAACGACCTCTTCCGGGATGTCCTGATAATTGATTTTGACGGCTCTGTTTCTCTCCCTTTCAAAGCAGACAGGCTTGATATGAGAAACAGGGAAGAAGAAATCCGCTATTCTGCAAGTTTTAATCATTTTAAAATTCTTGAAAATGAAATAAAAGAGCAGATTAAAAATCATAAGATATTTTTTCTCGGCAGTGGTGATTTTCATCATGTAAGCTACCTCTTAATAAAAAACATAATCAAAGAACCATTTCAGGTCATTGTTTTTGACAACCACCCCGACAACATGGTTTTTCCATTTGGCATACATTGCGGTTCGTGGGTATATCACGCAAGCAAGCTTCCGAATGTTTTAAATACCGCTGTATTTGGAATCGCTTCAGCAGATACAAAGGGTATTAATATCTTACAAAACCATTACTCTGCTATAAAAACCGGCAAGGTAAAATATTATTGCCTCTCCACTGTCCCAAAACTAACAAAATTTTTAAGCAGTTATAAAATTGAAGAAAATATATCTTCAAAAAAACATATATCAGAAACTTTAAAAAAACATGTTCAAAGCACAAATGCTCCTGTTTACCTTTCCATAGACAAGGATGTACTCCGGGAAAAATCATTGAAAACAACATGGGACCAGGGAGAGCTATCAGAAAATAACCTCCTGCAATGTATCAGGGAAATACTTCCGTATGTTTTTGCTGTTGATATTGCAGGAGACATCTCAACCCATGATTTTAAAAGCCCTGTAAAAAAAATAATGAAATGGTTGGATGGAGACAAGAAGGTTTTCCCTTCTGTTGAACAGGAACGTCTCAGGCATGAGAATTTTAATATAAAGCTTATTTCTTTAATAAATGGAATAGATTTATAAATTGCTGTCAAGTTTTTCAATTATACGTTTATCTGATTCAAATAATGACTTGAACCTCGTTAAAACAAATCTCAGAACAGGGTTTTTGATATAAACAGCGTGATAGGTGTATGTAAACCTTGCGCCAAGGTAAGACTTGATTTCAGGGTCAGTCCAGCCAGCTATATATGTCTTAATATTATTTTCAATGCAGTAGCTTAAGTTATAAAACCAGCTCAGAAAATAAAGGTTATATTCCAAGGCTTCAGGATAAAGGAAGCCTATGTATTTATCAATCAGATAATCCTGAACCATAAAACACAGATTGTAGCCTATAACCTTATCCTGACTTTTATAGAGAAAAACCATTCCATTGTTTTCTTTGTCGGTTAAAAGTTTTTTGAAAAACTGATATGTCAGCTTATCAAAATGGATCTTGCTGTTTTCATATACGTCAAGATAATATTTATAGAGAAGCTCTATAGTTTCTTCATTAAAAAACTCATCGCCTAAAGGAATTTTACTGATGCTGACCTGAGGGAAAACCCGGAGTTTCCTCTTAAAATCCTTTCTTCTTGACCGTGAAAACCTGCCAAGATATTCATCAACAGAACTGAAATCAATCTGCACATAAGCCAATGCCTGGCCAAAGATGACCAAAAACCCGCTCTTTTCAAGGTATGAAATTAACTTTTTTGAAAATTCATTCTCAATCCCTGAAAGAAGAGGAGATTCAGAAGGAATGTCCTTAAATATAAGAAACTTTAAACCCGTCTCTTTTAATCTTTTAAAGGCAGAATCCTTAAGGCTTTTTAAATCGGTTCCGCTTGGGAACAAGGCATATTCAGAAACCGTGGTGCCGACAAAAAATACTTTTGGTGTAAAAAAATTTTTAACAAACCCGGGAATCAGTTTTCTGTATTTTTGAAACAGCCTTTTAACACTTTCATCTGCAGTGATAAAAAGGTCCAGCTCCGCAAGGAATCCAGGAACATTCTTGCTCTCCACCTCAAGAATAACAGGATCAAACCCTTCGGGCGGATTATTCAAAAATCTGTTTACTACCTCTTCTGGTTCAAGAAGGTTAAGATATTTTTTCGTGTTATTACAGACCATGCCGGAATACATTTTTATAAATCAGCCAAAATGTTTACAACCATATCCAAATCTTTTTTCTTCAGGAATGTACTTGTAGAAAGTGTAATTTCTCTATCTGTCAGGTAGCGGGCATTTGAGCAGTTGCTGTCAGGAATAATCTCTTTTAAATAATAGTAATCAGATATGGCACAGGCATAAATTTCTGATACGCCGAATCCTGAGGATTCAAGGCTTTCCAAAGCCTTCTTTTTTTTCCCCTTATCATCAAAAATTAATGTCACAAAGGGATAAACAGCCATTGTTTCCGGCAATTCCCGGATAACATTCACCCCTTTTATATTCTCAAGCCTTTCAATGTAATAAGAGGCTTTTTCTCTCTGTTTTCTGATTTCATTCTCCAGACGGTTAAACTGGCTATGCCCTATAGCTCTTCTTGCTTTTGAAACCCTGTGTAATGGAAAATTGATTGTAAAATATTCTGACAAAGCCTTAACCTTGTTCCCTCTCCAGTTCCAGAAAATCTGTGGAAGCCTGAAAACCAGCCAGAACAAACTAGGGCGGTAAAATATCCAGTAACCTATCATTTTAATAACAAGCAGAGCCTCGGAAATAGAATCTATTTTCACCAGACTCTCTATTGTTTCATCAATAAGAGTTGAATGTTCCTTTCTGTTTGCAACAACAGCCCCACCTTCATAAATAGTAATCCCTTTGCCCCTGCACATACTGAAAAAAGAAAAATCACCAAGTGTTCCTGCTTTTTTCCCTTTGTATACCGCTCCCAGAGACTGTGCGCAGTCTTCTATGGTAAATATTCCATATTTTTTTGCAACATCATCTATTGCATCAAACTCAAGCGGAATCCCTGCAAGGTGAACTGCAACAATTGCCAAAATATCTCTGTTAAAGGAACATAATTTTTCCAGCATTGAAGAGGAAAAGTTAAAATCGCTTTTCCTTATGTCACACACAGCAATTTTCAGTCCTGCCCTTTTTATGGCAAGAGGGATAAGGGGACAGATATAGGAAGGAATTATGATTGTTTTTTTTGTTGATATTTTTTTTAAACTCTCAAGAATAAGATAAAAAGAGGCAGTCCCGGAACAGGTTATTCTCACATAACTGGCATCAAGAAACCGTCTGAAGTCTTCCTCAAGAAGGTCATCTCTATTATCAGCTTTTAATGACAGGAATAATTCTTTTATCTGAAGAGTAAATCCGGCAGTTGGAGGAATCTCTCTAAATATGCTCATTAAAAAAATTGATGGTTTCCTGTGAAACCAATTCTCTTTTGTTGTCTACTGTAATCATGTGATAACAGTCGTCTATCAGTATCTTTCTAACCCTGTCCGAGCCTATGTTTTTTTCAACAAAATCCGCATTCCTGATACTTGCAACATCATCCTCAAGTGAGTGCAGAATCAGAGTTGGGATTTCAATTTTAGGCAGAAGTTTTCGCACCATCTTGCTGAACTCAAGCAATTCATAAAAACATTTAAATGGAATTTTTGTGTGTGCTATATTTTTTTCATTCATCAGGCGGACAACATGTTTTCTAAGCAAAGCATTTTTTATCCCGTAAGGTTCTTTTTCCCTGTATGAATAAAAATACCTTAGAGGGGTGTAATAAGCCAGAGGTATAAAAATCCTGTACCATGGGATGCTCCATCCGTCATAAAAAAGTGTTGTTGACATAAGGGATATCGCTGATACCTCGCTCCCAAGTTCACAAGCTGTGTAAAGGGCTAAAACTGCCCCCATGCAAAGCCCTGAAACAAAAACCTTGTCATGGGTTTCTTTAAGGATATGAAAAGTATTGAGGATAGATTTGTGCCAGTCTTTCCACGAAGCATTTGAAAGGTCACTCAGAGATGACCCATGTCCGGCAAGGCACGGGACGCTTACTGAAAATCCAGCCTTGTGCAGTTTCTTTGCCAGATAGTTCATCTCAAAAGGACTTCCGGATAATCCGTGGATTAAAAGGACGGCATTTTCCCCGCCATTCAGATTTATATCATCTGTATTAGACATATTACTAACCTGCCTGTACTATTACTGCTATACCCAATGAGGTTATTGCCACCCCGATCCATTCAGTTTTGCTTATTTTTTCTTTCAGCACAAAAAGTGAAAAAAGTATTATGAATATTTTCTGGATTCCTGTCAGAGGAAAAGCAATTGAAAGTGGTATATAGGAAAGAAGAACTATCCATATAACCATCTCAACCAGATATGACAATATGCCAATTATAACCCATTTGTTCTTTAGCAGCTTAATGTAGTATGCTAACCCATCTGTCCCGCTATGAATTCCTGCTCCTTTTTTGAGGCATATCTGTGTAACGCTCTCCATAGCAGCTCCGGTTATAAAAAGAGGAATCCATTTGATTATCATTGTATTAGTTCACGCATCTTTTAATCAGTGATTCAAATAAAGTGATGAATAAATCCATTTCATCATCAGTTATTGTCAGTGCTGGAGCAAGAGTAAACACATTTTTATAGTATCCGCCGACATCCAGAACCAGACCATATTTTTTGCCATTAAACTTTATGTCACCCTTCATTCCTTCCTGAAAAATCCTGTCAGTAAGTTCTCTGTCCGGTGTAAATCTGTCAGATTTTGTCAGCTCTATCCTTATTGCAAGTCCCAACCCGTCTACATCTCCTATCACTTTATATTTCTTCTGAAGTTTCTTTAACCTAGATATTATATAACTTCCTTTTCCCTTTACAGTCTTTTCAAAATTATTTTTTTCTATAAATCTCATTGTAGCAAGTCCGGCTGCTGTGCCAAGGGGATTGCTTGAAAAAGTTGAATGTGTTGACCCGGGAGGAAACATTTTTGGATTAATCAATTCCTCTTTTGCCCAAAGACCTGAAAGCGGATTGAGCCCGTTTGTAAGGGCTTTTGCAAATGCAATCACATCAGGTTTTACATTGAAGTGTTCCATTGCCCACATTTTACCGGTCCTGTAAAATCCCATCTGTATCTCATCATCCACAATAAGGATACCATATTTTTTTAGAATCTTTGAAAGCCTTCCAAAGTATTCAGGAGGCGGTACAATATAACCACCTGTTGCCTGCAAAGGCTCTATGAAAAATGCGGCGTACTCAGCTTCTTTTTCCTTTAAATCCATAATCCCATAGTATTCTGTCTCAAAATGTTTTTCAAATTGCTTTATGCATTCATATTTGCAGCTATTGCGGTTTTTGTCATAAAAACATCTGTAGCAGTATGGGAAAGGAACAAAAAATGCCCTATTGCTAAAATGTCCGTATCTTCTTCTGTATCTGTAGCTGCTTGTAATCTCTGATGCGGCTAATGTACGGCCGTGATACCCGCCCATAAACGCAAACATCAGGGATTTCCCTTTCTTATAGTTGCGCACAAGTTTCAGGCTGTCCTCAATAGCCTGTGCCCCGCCAACATTAAAATGCACCCTTCCCTTTGTTCCAAATCTTTTTTCTGTTTCTTTTGAAATGGCTGATGCAAGCAATATCTTTTCCTTGTGCAGATATTGTGATGCAAGCTGCGGAAGTGTTGACATCTGCTTGTTGTATAAATTTTCTATTTCTTCGTTTTTGTATCCAAAACTAACAGCAGAGTACCACATCTGCATATCAAGGTATGGTTTATCCTTCATGTCAAAAAGCCATGAACCCTTACACTTCTTAAATATTTTTGGAACATCAAGATAGTGCACTGTATCTCCAAAAGAACAATATTTTGCTTCAATCTCAAGAAGCTCTTTCTCTGTCAGTTCGCGTGATTCCATTTTTTCCCTTTCTTATTGCAGAATGGAGATAAAACCTGCTTTACCAAGGTCAAAACTATTTTTAAGATATTTTTCAAGAACTGCTTCAATATCGCTGAAATCTTTAAAAGAGGAATGAGGAAGGTTGTTTTTCCTGCAGTAATGCGTGAGTTTTCCTTTGGAAAACGTGTATGTGACTTTTTCTGAAAGGCAAAAATCACTTCTTCCGTCGCCAATATGAAATATTTTATATCCATTACTTAACTTTTTAGCCACACTGCATTTGCATATGCCAAATGAACAGTCTTTACCACTGTATGGGAATATTGTCTTTAGACCATTACCATTGTTTTCAATTTTATTTGCGAAAAGAGGAACACCTTTTATACCCGCATTTAAAAGAATCCGTTTAATAAAAATATCAAACCCATCGCTTATGATTGCAAAAGGAATCTGATTTTCTCTGAGAAAATCTATAAACGGGAAAAAACTCTTGTTTGGAGAAAAGCAATCTACATATTCCAAAAGCCTTTCAATAGGAGAGTCTACAAGGGAAAACTGGAGAGAAAGGCATTCCCTTGAACCAATAATCCCCTGCTCCCACTGCCTTTCAATCTCTTCCCATTCGGGTTTTGCAAAGGCTTTTAAAATCTCATCAGTTATATCAGAATCAGTTATTGTCCCGTCAAAATCTATTGAAACAAATATCTTTGGTTTCATATGTTTTGCCTATAGCATTAAAAATTTTTTCTCTCTTTACTTTCCCCTAATTCCTTTTTTACAAAGCTACTAGTATATATATCTTTTCTAAATTTTAAACAATAAAAAAAGACAAGTTCAATAATCTAACGCAACACTTTGGTATCATAGAGGGTAGCTAAAGGAGGTATCCCTTTCCTTATACCAAACAATGTTCCCTCGTCTTCAATCATAGTCCATTCTGCCCATAATCCGTGTGTCTTTAGCTTGTGGTCTATCTCCTTCTGACCAAACTTCTCATTCTTTCTTCTGTCAATTATCCCTGAATATACCTTGAAGTAGGTGTCAGCCATGTTTTTGAAAAATTCAAAATCCTTTTCATCAAGCTTGAATGAATATATTCCTGCATAGCTTCCTACCTTCTCGCCTTTATAGTCCTTTCCGTGCCTCTTGCAAAGCTCTTTCATTGCATCGCCAAAGAGTTTATTATCGTTTTCATTTAAATAATACGGAAAAATATCAGTTTCTCCTGCAAGAACTATTTTGATTTACAAAAATTTTCTTGATTACTTATTCAATCTGCGTAATCTGTCTACAATCAGCGTAATCAATTTTAAAGGAGGTAATTATGAAAATTCTCGGCATCTGTGCCAGCTTAAGGGAAGACAGCAATACAAACAAAATAGTAAAAAAAATAGTTGAAGCATCAGGTTGCGATTATGAGCTCGTCTATCTAAAAGACCTTGAAATCAAGCCATGCACAGGCTGCTATAACTGCATGATGACTGAAGGGCAGTGCAGTCAGATGGATGGGATGCAAAGCCTTTATGAAAAAATGATGAATGCTGGGGCAATGGTATTCGGGGCACCAACATATTTCCTTGATGTCTCAGGGGTTGCCAAATGCTTTATTGACAGAACTATGGCTATTTTCTACCGCGGAGTCGGGGAGAATGCAGAAATCGAAGTTCTCGGGAAAAGGCCTCTTGCAGGAAGACCTGCTGTCCCTGTTACAACTGTAGCAGGAAACGGACACCTTAGAGCCATTGAAACAATCAAGACATACTTTCAGGTCAACAAAATGAAAATAGTTGATGAAATCGCTGAACCGGTTGGAATGGGTGATGTAAGCGATATGCCTGAGATTATGCAGAAGGCTGAAAAGGCAGGGAAGAAACTTGGAGAAATATTGAGAAAAAAATAAAGATGCTTGAGAAGATTTTCAAATTAAAAGAAGCTGGCACAACCGTTAAAACAGAAATAATTGCAGGCATTGTTACCTTCATGACCCTCTCCTACATCATCTTTGTCCAGCCTGCAATCTTAAGCAATCCAAACGGACCGGCAATGGATTTTGGTTCTGTGATGGTAGCAACCTGTATAGCAAGCGCTATTGCTACCTTTTTAATGGGCTTGCTTGCAAATTATCCCATAGCCTTAGCACCTGCAATGGGACATAATTTTTTCTTTGCATTTACTGTCTGCGGTTCTGCTGCAATTGGAGGAATGGGTTATCCATGGCAGGTTGCCCTTGGGGCTAATTTTATTGCAGGCGCTATTTTCATTCTCATATCCCGATGGGGGCTGAGAGAACTTATCCTTACAGCAATACCTGATTCCCTCAAACACGCGATTGCCGTAGGAATAGGACTGCTGATTGCCTTTCTTGGATTTGAATGGGGAGGACTTGTTATTCCCTCTCCGGGAACCTTTGTTACTCTTGGAAATTTAAAAACCCCGGAAGTCATTCTCACAATTTTTGGAATAATCCTTATTGCCTCGCTGATGTCTCTGAAAATTAGCGGAGCGCTTCTCTGGGGAATAATTGCTACCGCGGTTTTGGGAATGCCAATGGGAATTGTAAAATATCAGGGAATCATCAGTGCTCCTCCTTCCATAAAACCGACTTTCTTAAAACTTGATATCTTGGGTGTATTTACCCAGCCCGGTTTCATTACTGTCATATTCGTACTCTTCCTTCTTGCCATTTTTGATACTGTTGGAACACTTGTCGGAGTATGTGAAAGAGCAGGGCTTATGAAAAACGGAAAATTGCCAAATGCGCAGAAAGCACTTTTTTCTGATGCAGTGGGGACAACAACAGGCACACTCTTTGGAACATCCACTATTACCTGCTACATAGAAAGCGCAGCCGGAGTATCAGAGGGAGGTAGAACAGGTCTTGCAAATATGGTAACAGGGTTTCTTATGCTTATATCTTTGTTTTTTTATCCCCTTGTTAAAATGATTGGTGGAGGGTATCAGACAGCAAAGGGAAACATCCTCTACCCTGTGATTGCCCCTGCGCTGATAATTGTTGGAAGCATGATGATTCAGAGTGTAAAAAAAATAAACTGGGATGACCCGACAGAATCAATTCCGAGTTTTCTTACTCTTACCATTATGCAGTATGCCTTCAGCATCACTGAAGGAATCTCATTTGGATTTATTTCATATTCATTTCTTAAATTAATCTCTGGCAGGGCAAAAGAGGTCCACTGGATTGTCTATGTGTTTTCAGTGCTGTTTCTTGTGAGATATATTTTCCTCACCCGTTAGTATAATTCATTAAGAAATATCTTAAATCTACACCTTTTCTTGACAGGTGGTTTTTATTGACTATAATGAAAAACAGATTGCTGCTTGTTTGGATTACGCCCGTGAGTCATCAGAGTTTGAGGTCGCAGTTTAATGAAGCAGCAAACTTGCTCTATAACCCCAAGGTCTTTCGCAAGGCAATTTCAATAGATTGCATATCCTTAGGTGGCATTACTCCTAATCTTCGATGAATCATGGATTGCTTTATTGTTCTCAAGATTCCTGTTGCTACGGAAGGGTAAAGAAGGCCTGCTTCTTTCCAGCCTGCGATGCGATAATCCCCGGCCAATAAACGATTAACATTGCTAGTAATTGCTAAAACAATAACTTCTTTCCTACCTCGCTGATATGAGTCAGTGCTAACAATTACAGCAGGGCGATATTTTATTCCTGTCTCATCAGCGTAAATAAAACTTACAAGAACTACATCCCCTCTGTTATAAGCGGTCATAAGCAGAATCTTTATCGTTATCCCATAGCTCAGCTAAAACAGGATCAGCTTTAGAGGTTAATGCAAGAATATTCTCTCTTACTTCATGCTCTTCTAAGTCTTCCTCAAGCCGAGATTCAATAGCATGAAGTAGATATTGTCGTACACTCATATCTCGCTTGGCTGCTGCCAAACGTATACGACGACGGATTTCCTGATCCACATCTACACTGATTCTTGGTCTCTTAACAGAAGAACTCATCTCCTTTGCCATAATATTTACCTCCTTACCCCCATAAATATATAGCAATAACACCTTGGTGTCAATGGCAATTATCAACCTTCACTCAAAAAACACCAAAGGAGTTATGATTTTGAAAACCCCTGCAAATGATACTTCGACTGCGCTCAGTATCAACCCTGAGCAAACCTTAGCTTTTAAGCAGAGGAGTCGAATGGGTTGATTTTGCAATCCCCTGTATCAAAAAGTTTTATATTTGCAAACTCTCGCCTTATTTCTTCAATGCAAGCTATGATTTCTTAACCCTGGCAATTGCAGATAACGTTTACGTTGCAAAAGAAGCCCGAAGGGTTTGG
>MGDH01000012.1 GCA_001790855.1 Candidatus Schekmanbacteria bacterium RIFCSPLOWO2_02_FULL_38_14
AAGTTCCACGAAAAAGGGGTTCCTGCCTTCAGGAGCATACTTCACAAGATTTGCAAATAGATGGACCTGTACTTTCATATCACAAAAGCCCTTTGTTACCGCCTGTCATTGCGAGCGATAGCGAAGCAATCTCAAATCCCCCTCTATCCCCCTTTTCTAAAGGGGGAGGAAAGGGGGGATTGCTTCATCACTACGCTCCTCGCAATGACAATACCACTGCAAACTGTTTAATGAAACAAGTACACTATTTACTCAAGCCCAAGTTCCCTGAGTTTTTCCTTTGTGGGAATGCCGTTCTGGTCCCATCCCCGCAGTTTGTAATACTCATTTAACATTTCATCAAGGTGAACCACAAGCCCTTTGGACGGGCCCTCGGGCATTGGATCTTTTAGAAGGCGGTCCGGTAGCGTATCATCCTTTCGCGAAAAGCCTGCCTTCACCATGAACTGCCTCTCGGCATTGAAAATCCGCTCGCCCGCCTTTTCAACTTCCTCGACCGTGTATCCTGCGCCGGTAGCCGCATTCAGAAAGTTGCAGAACCCCTCGGGCGTTACCTCCAGCACGGGCCGCACGTAATAGCGGATCGCAAAGAAGTAGCACACCCCAGAGGAATCTATCACTGATGACATATCCTGATGTATCTTAACAAGCCTGGGCTTGCCTTTCCATTCCTGGGGATCAACTATTGTTGGCACGCCGAAGACCTCGAAGTAGGCTGTCTGGGCTCTCATATGTGATGCTCCGATGGGCGAGGTGGCATAGGCAAGCCCCATGCCCTGGATTCCCTGCGGATGGTATCCGGCCAGATCCTGTTTCTTTGATACCATAGCAAGCTCGGGGTGCCCGTATTGCTCTGCCATCCTGTAGCTGCCCTGTGCCAGTATATCCCCAAAACCTTCCCTGTACCCGGTTTTTCTGGTGAATTCAACAATGGCCTTCGCATCGCCCCATTTCAGTGGTTGTCCAATATCTTTTTCCGGCAAATACCCCCTGTCATAGAGTTCCATGGCGCAGGCAATGGCCGAGCCCATGGAAATTGTATCCATTCCAAGGTCATTACAGATATAGTTTGCCTTAATCACTGCCGCAAGGTTGTCGTTCAGGCAATCGGGACCGAAAGCGTAAATCGTTTCGTATTCGGGCCCCTCTCCCTCTCCCTCAAATTCAGGATCTTTAACCCTTGTTCCCCTGCCGCAGCCAATCGGGCAATCGGCACAGTATTTCGGTTTTTCAAGGAAATTGTCTACCATGGTCTGGCTGCTTACCTTTTCCCACTTCTCCCATATGCTCTGCTGAAAATTCTTTGTGGGGAGTATTCCAACCTTCTGGTTTGAGCCCACTGCGTAGGAAGTGCCGTACACGCGAAGCACAGGCGGGGAATCCTTGTTCGCCTCCTTGAATTTGCTAAGGGCTCCTGCTCGGAGTTTATTGAATCCCTCCCCGTCATAGAGGGAAATGTCCCCTTCGCCGCGGACCACGACGGCCTTCAGGTTCTTTGAACCCATCACGGCCCCCACACCCGAGCGCGCAGCCGACCTGTCCTTGTCATTCATCACTGCGGCAAAGAGCACAAGCCGTTCACCGGCAGGGCCGATGCAAGCAACCTTTGCCTCGGGTGATGTTTCGCCATTTAAAATGTCCGTTGTTTCGTTCACGGTCTTACCCCACAAGTGGCTTGCGGAGCGAAGTTCATATTTTCCATTGCTAACCCAGAGATATACCGGCTTCTCGGAGCGGCCCGTGAATATGAAGGCGTCAAAGCCGGACTTTTTCATCTCCTTTGGGAATTTTCCCCCTGAATTTGAACACGTTACGGAACCGGTGAGTGGAGATTTTGTCATTATCATATAACGCGCACCTGTTGGAACTCTTGTTCCTGTCAGGGGTCCCACAGCCATTATCATCATATTTTCAGTGGAAAAGGGCTCAATGCGTGGGTCCAGTTCTTTGTTCAGATAATATATGCCAAGCCCTCTGCCTCCAATATAGTCCTTTGCAACTTTTGGATCAAGTCTCTCTTCTTTTAGTGTGCCAGTGGTAAGATTTACTCTTAAAACCCGTCCTCTCCATCCGTGCATTGTACACCTCTTTATATTTTTTTATTGCTCTGCTCTTCTGTATATAGAGCATTGTTATCTGAAATGAATCCTTTTAAAAATTTATCGAATAAATACTTAACCCTTTATCAGATGTCAAGAAATTGTAAGAGGCTTCTGAGAAACAGAGTTTTCTCAGCCTTCGTAGGACAGGCGCCTGCCTGCGGTAGGCAGGTCTCGCCTGTCCTACTGGCTTTTTGGGGTCGTGTAAATCCAATATCAATAGGTTAATTTACCCTTTACATCTTGGGCAGTAAAAGGCTGCGGTTTCAGGAGAGAAAAAGTCTATATCGCACTTGAGGCAGGTTAGAATCTTTATGCCATTTCTTTCCATCTCGCGCACGATGGTATAGTAGTAGATGCGATAACCACACTTGTAACAAAAAAGAGAAGACTCTCTCCCTTTCCCATCCCTTGCAATCATGGTGTTCCCGCATCTTAAGCAGGTAACATTTGCATCTATTTTATATAAAACTAAGGGCATAGCTTTTATCCAACCATCTATTTTTCAAAATATGCATTTTTCCTGTTTTGTAAATAGGAAAATTACTAATCGCTCAATAGCTGTCAGCTTTCAGCTCTCAGCTAACTTGAAACTTGAAGCAAAAATATCAACCCTCAACCTCTTGACCCCTTTACCTACTTACTATCTGAAAAATTCCCAACCTGCAAATTTCCATTTTCCGTCAGGTTCTTTTCTATAATACATTCTTATATTTTCTTTTTTGTAATAGGATTTTTTTAACTTAATTTCAACCTTGAAAGCCCCCTCTTCTTTATAAATCCTCTGAATCCAGTAACCTGAAGACTTGCTAAGTTCCCATTCAGTCCTTGGAAGGTTTGTTGTCGGGTTAATTTTTTGGAGTGATTTAAAATCCTCTTCAATTCTTTCCTTGGGAGGCTTTTCGCAAGCAATGAGTAAAGGCAGCAACAGAAAAAGAAATAAAAAGTATTTTAAATTGCCCGAGCTTTTCATCAGATTATCTCCTTAAAAGAAAATTTAGTGTATAAAGTTTCTTTAATATATTGAAATTATTTAAAAAGTCAATAAGTTCCCGTTATTCAAAAAGTGTCAGCAGGCAAGGTAGCCTGCGGAGTTCGGTAAAAGAATCCTGTAGCTGTAGAGCAAAGCTCTGCTCTAAGAATGAATCAAGGGGCAAGGGAGAGGTTTTCTTTATATTATAATCTTGAAGAAACTGGACATTTTTGATAAGCAGGTAAAAATTAAGATTGCAAGGGAGTGGAATAAAGGTGAAAGACTTTTGCTTTAAATTAAAAAACAAAGTGCTCTCAGGAGGCGAAATCTACTTTGAGGAAGCACTGGAATTAATTAAACTGGACGGACCCCAAATCTTTGACCTTTTGGCTTGCGCCAACTGGATAAGGCATACATATAAAAAGGGAAAAATCATATTCTGCTCCATTGTCAATGCAAAATGCGGAGGATGTTCTGAGGACTGTGCATTTTGTTCCCAGTCTGTTCATTATCAGACAAATATTAATTCCTACCCTTTGCTTTCTGCTGATGAAATAGTTAACAGCGCAAAGGAGGCTTTTAAATATGGTGCTACGGAGTTTTCAATTGTAACAAGCGGGAGAGGCGTAGAAGAGGAAAAGGAGATATCGCGCCTTGAGGAAACTTTTTCTAAATTCAATGAAACCCTGCAAATCCCTGTGTGTGCTTCGCTTGGGTTTTTAGATATTGATACAGCTTTAAGGTTTAAAAAAGCAGGGCTTGAAAATTACCATCATAATCTTGAAACATCTGAAAGCTTTTTTAAGAATATCTGCTCAACCCATTCCTATAGAGAAAGCGTTGAAACAGTAAGGATTGCCAAAAAGACTGGCTTCAGGGTCTGTTCAGGAGGAATTTTTGGAATGGGAGAGACACTGCAACAAAGAGTTGAACTGGCTTTTACTTTAAGAGAGCTTGATGTTGACTGCATACCAATGAATTTTTTAAACCCGATTCCCGGAACACCTCTTGAAAACATGCCTCCAATGAAACCGCTTGAAATATTAAAGACCATTGCAGTTTATCGCTTTATTCTGCAGCAGAAGGATATAATCATCTGTGGGGGAAGGGAAATCAACCTGCGTGATTTGCAGTCTTTTATGTTTGTTGCAGGCGCTAACGGAACAATGCTTGGCAATTACCTGACAACAAAGGGAAGGGCAGCGCAAGAAGATATGCAGATGATTAAGGATTTAGAGCTTGAAGCGACAAAATGATACTTTTTCAACAAGATATTAGAGCTGTTATTAACAGGTTTTAAGGAGATGTTTCAACAGGTTTTTAAACAAGTTTTCAATAAAACAGGGAAAAGGAGAAGATGTCTGTAAATAAAGAAAAAATAAATAATAAAGCTGAACTTGAAAGTGATGACAAACAGCATATCTGGCACCCTTTTACCCAGATGAAGGAATATATTGAAGAGAAGCCTCTTATTATTGAAGAAGGAGAGGGGGTTTATTTAAAAGACATTTACGGGAATTCATATATTGATGGTGTTTCATCCCTGTGGGTAACAACACATGGCCACAGGAAAAAAGAGATTGATGATGCAATCATCAGGCAGATAAAAAAAATCTCCCATTCAACACTTCTCGGACTTGCAAATACTCCGGCAATAAACTTAGCAAAAAAACTTATCCAGATAGTGCCTCAAGGATTAGAAAAAGTTTTTTTTTCTGATAACGGCTCTACGGCAGTTGAGATAAGCTTAAAAATTGCCTTCCAGTACTGGCAGCAGAAGGGAGAAAAATATAAAAGCAAAACAAGGTTTGCTTCTTTAAAAAACGCCTATCACGGAGATACTCTCGGCGCGGTAAGCGTTGGAGGGATAGACCTGTTCCATAATATCTACAGCCCGTTGCTCTTCAGGACATTTAAAGCCAAATCCCCTTATTGTTACAGATGCGAAGATGGATTGAGCTATCCTGATTGCAAACTTTTCTGCGCTAAGGATTTAGAAGAAATTTTAAAAAATAACAGCTCTGAAATTGCGGCTTTAATAATTGAGCCAATGGTTCAGGCAGCAGGGGGTATGATTGTCTTTCCGAAGGGGTATCTGAAAAAGGCAAGAGAGCTCTGCACAAAATATAATGTACTGATGATAACTGATGAGGTGGCAACAGGGTTTGGAAGGACAGGCAAAATGTTTGCCTGCGAGCATGAAAAAATAGCTCCTGATATTATGGCTGTTGCAAAGGGGATAACAGGAGGCTACCTGCCTCTGGCAGTAACTATTACTACAAAAGAGATATACAATGCTTTTTTAGGAGAATACAGAGAATTAAAAACTTTCTTTCATGGCCACACATACACAGGAAACCCACTTGCCTGCGCTGCAGCATTAGCCTCTTTAAAAATCTTTGAAGATGAAAAAGTATTGGATAATCTTCAGGTGAAGATTTCATATCTCAAGGAAAGACTCCAGAGTTTTTATGAACTGCCCGGTGTTGGTGATATCCGCCAGTGCGGGTTTATTACAGGAATTGAGCTTGTAAAAAACAAAGCCTCAAAAGAATATTATCCACTGGAGGAAAAAATCGGGGTTAAGGTAATAATGGAGGCAAGAAAAAGGGGTGTAATCCTGCGGCCCCTTGGGAATGTGATTGTCCTGATGCCACCGCTCTCTATATCCCAAAACGAACTCAGACAGCTTGTTGATGTGACATATGAAGCGATTAAGGCTGTGAGTTAGGCGGCAAAGGGGTTTTTGCATGGAGCATGGAGACAGAAAGATCCCTCTTTGTCATTGCGAGCAAAGCGAAGCAATCTCGTTTGACATAAAGAAAATTTTTTAATAATAATCAAACTCCTATGGAAAAGAAAAATTATGATGATTTAAAAGAGATAGCACTTCGCGAGGATATGAGCCTTTTTGGTGTAGCTGACCTTGGCGGGATAAGGCAGACCTTTCATTCTTCAATAGAAAATGTTGCAAAAGACCTTTCCTTTGGTATTTCCTTTGGCTTTCATTTGTCAGAGTCAATTTTGGATGGGATTATTGACAAGCCTACTCTTATCTACAAGCATCACTACAAGGCTGTAAATTACAGGCTTGACCAAGTAGCCTTAAAGGTTGTGAAATTTATTCAGGATAATGGTTTTAATGCCTTTCCAATACCTGCATCGCAGACAATTGACTGGGAGAACCAATTGGGACATCTTTCACACAAGCTTGTGGCAAAATTTGCAGGGCTTGGTTTTATTGGAAGGTCAAGCCTTCTTGTAAATCCTGAGCATGGTGCAAAGGTGAGGTATGTAACGATTCTAACTGACCTTCCCCTTGAGGCAAATAAACCACTTGAGATTGATTGCAAGGAATGCAAAAAATGCATTGAAGCTTGCCCTGCACAGGCGATTACTATGGAAGAGTATGATAAGGCAAAATGCACTGAGAAGCTGAAGGAGTTTTCAAAGGAGAGAGGAATCGGAGTCTATATCTGCGGGGTTTGTGTGAGGGAGTGTAAGGGAAAAGTGAATAGTGGTCAGTGAACAGTGAATAGTTTTTTATAAAAGAGTTTTAGGTTTCAATATTTTAATTGCAACTATCTGATTATTCATCTATATTTTAATATGAAAATTTTAAAAAGAAAAAAAGTTCAGTATAAAGTTAAACTCTATACTAAATTTATTATGAGTTAAAAATGAAAAGAATCTGGATTAATAAATCATCATCTTTTAAAGCTGCAAATCAGTTTGATATTAATTATTACCTTTCTATGTCTTCTTTGGAAAGGCTGGAGACCATGCAGTTTTTAAGAGAAATTGCCTTTAAGATAAAAAATTTGAAATATGGCAAAAATAGAAAAGGATTACGAAGAGTTATTAAGATTATTCAATAAACACAGAGTAAGGTATTGTATAGTCGGTGCCTTTGCTGTTGCCTTTTATGCAGTTCCTCGATACACGAAAGATATTGACATCTTTGTGGAACCTTCTGAAAAAAATGCTCACAATATATTGGAAGCGCTTAACGAATTTGGTTTTGAAACCTTAAAGCTTTCTATTGAAGATTTCAATCGGAAAGGAAAGATTATACAGCTCGGATATGAGCCAGTAAGAATAGATATTATTACTTCAATTGAAGGGTGTGCTTTTGATAAGGTATGGAAAAATAGGAAAACAGGGATGTACGGAGAAGAAAGAGTTTGCTTCATTGGATTGGATGAATTGATAAGGAATAAACAAGCCTTAAAACGGAAGCAGGATAAAGCAGATATTGATATTTTATTGATTGCAAAAAGACCAAGAAAGAAATAGAAAGTTTCAAACCAGAAACTCCAAAGAATTTCTTGACAAAAAAATTAAAGCTGTTATAGTTAGGTCAAAAATAACACACTGCAAGCAATAAGATTGTTTCAAAATAAGTTTACTATTTGATTTTCTTTGCAAGGAACAGAAATAAATCCTGTTCATGTTAAGGAGCAAAAATGGCATACTTCTTGCAGAGACAGACAGACAGACAGATTTAAAATCCCTAAAATATATTATTTCTAAAAACCCTCGTATGTTTCTGAGAGATGGAACTGCGAGGGTTTTTTGTTTTTTTGCAGGGACAGGGCTTGCCCCTGTCCAATCTGATGTAGCTGCAGAGCCTTGCTCTGCCTATAAGCACGGACAGCCACAAGGGCTGTCCCTACGGAAAATAGAGTTAAGAATTTAGAGAAAATTTATAAAATAACAAATTTTTAAGGAGGATTAGCATGCTTAAACGAATTTCATTTTTTCTCTCAACAGCGATTATTTTTTTCATCATTTCCGGTGTTTCGCTCGCTGCCACAATCCAGCTTCCACAGACAGGGCAGACAAAGTGCTACAACAAATCAGGCACAGAGATTCCCTGCACAGGCACAGGGCAGGATGGAGAGATTCAGGCAGGCATTGGATGGCCCAGTCCGCGTTTTGCTGACAATGGGAATGGAACAGTAACAGACAACCTTACAGGGCTGATGTGGGTAAAATCTCCTGACAGCACTACTCGAAGATGGTCTAAGGCACTCGATTATTGCAACAATTTAAATTTTGCTGGTCACACAGACTGGCGTCTCCCAAATGTGAACGAACTTGAAAGCCTTGTAAATGCTGATGTGCCAGACACAGCCACATGGCTTAATACACAGGGCTTTACTAATGTGCAGTCATTCTACTACTGGTCGTCCTCTACTAGCGCCTACAATACAAACCGCGCGTGGGACGTCAATATGGGCAGTGGCAGCATGTACTACTTCATTAAGGGCTACTACGATGACTATGTTTGGCCTGTGCGCGCTGGACAGTAGTAGGTAATTTGGAAATTTGGTAATTTGAAAAATTTTTAAAATGGCACAATATGAACATCTGCCAATATATAAGAAGGCAATGGATATATCCATATATATTGAAAACATAGTTAGAGGCTTTTCAAGGTATCACAAATATACGCTTGGGACAGACTTGAGGAATCTATCCCGTGAAGTTGTGAGGCTTATTATCCGGGCAAATTCTGAAAGAGAAAAATATTTAACACTTTGTACACTCCGGGATACTATTGAAGAACTCAAGGTAACTGTCAGGATATGTAAAGAGGTAAAGGCATTCAAGAGTTTTAATTCTTTTAAATATGCAGCGGAAGAAGTGATAAATTTGAGCAAACAGAAAAAGGGCTGTCTATAATTATTGTCAGAGAAACAGATAGATATGTTGGAAAAATTAAAGAACGTTTACCAGAGATGAAAATAACCAGCAATGAGAAAAATTATGTAGCATGACATTAAGGATTATATAACCATGAAATATAAAGGAGACACAAATATACCTAAACGAATTTCATTTATTTTGTCACTGTTACTTATTTTATTCATGTCCTCCATTGTCATTGCAGGGACAATCGAGCTTCCAAAGACAGGACAAACCACGAGCTATACAACAGGAGATGACGGTGATTTAGAAAGAGGAGTTGCATGGTCCAATCCAAGGTTTACTGATAACAGTAATGGAACAGTAACAGACAACCTAACAGGGCTTATGTGGTCAAAGAATGCAAATCTTCCTGATGGCTACATGACATGGCAGAATGCTCTTAATTATATAGCGTCTCTTAATAGTGGAAGTGGATTAGCCGACTACCATGACTGGCGACTTCCAAACAAAAAAGAGCTTCAAAGCCTGATTGACTATTCAAATCATGAGCCTGCATTGCCAACAGGTAATCCTTTTACAAATGTGCAGTCAGACTACTACTGGTCGTCCTCTACTTACGCCGACAGTACCTACTACGCGTGGTTCGTCGATATGTACGATGGCTACATGTACTACAACGGTAAGGACGGCGGCTATAACTATGTTTGGCCTGTGCGCGCTGGACAATCTGGGTCATTTGGTCATTTGGTTATTTCTGTTAGCCCCGCCTCAGGAGTTCAGAGCGGGAGCTTTGATGTTACTATAACTGGGACAAATTTTACCGGGGCTACAGAAGTAAGCTTTGGTTTAGGGATTACAGTAAACAGCTTCAATGTGGATAGCGATACTCAGGTAACCGCAAATATCACGATAGATTCTTCTGCCGTTGCAGGCGCAAGAGATGTGAGTGTAACAAACGCAGATGGAACAGGGAAAATGCTCGGCGGGTTTGTAATTAAAAGCCCCTGTGGCAGTGATAAGCCTTCAATTACAAAACTCAGCAAGTTAAAAGGAAAGCCCGGGAATGTTATAACCATTACTGGCAAGAATTTCTGTGATGAAGGAGGAGAGGTTTTGTTTGGAATCAAAAGCGCAGAGGTTTCTGTTTGGAGCAATCAAAGCATTTCTGTAAAAGTTCCAAATATTAAAGTTGGGAAATTGGGAAAAACTGTTTTAGTAAAAGTTAAATCTTCAAATGGCAAGATTAGCAATGTCAAAGCGTTTAAGGTATTGCCGACAAAGTGAACAGTGAATAGTTCTTTAAATCTTCTTCTTCAGTTCATCAAGTTTGTTTAATGCTTCAAGCGGGGTTAAGGAAGAGATATCAATTTTCTTAAGCTCTTCAATTACAGGGTTTGGCGGGTGGGTGAAGAGAGAAAGCTGGTCATTAACAGAGAGGGTGTTTTCTTTTTTTGAATGGGCAATAACTGGTTTCCCACCTTGGTCAAATTCTTTCTCTTCAAGATTTGCAAGCACCTCTTTTGCTCTTTCAATCACTTCCCTTGGAAGCCCTGCAAGCCTTGCAACCTGAATACCATAGCTTTTGTCAGCTCCGCCTTCAACAATCTTTCTCAGAAAAATAATTTCATCGTTCCATTCTTTTACTGCGATGTTGAAGTTTTTGACTGCCGGAAGGGTTGAAGCAAGTTCTGTGAGTTCGTGGTAATGGGTTGCAAAGAGCGTTTTTGCGCCAATACGGTTTTTGTCATGGATATATTCTGCCACTGCCCAAGCAATGCTTAAACCGTCAAAGGTGCTTGTGCCTCTTCCTATTTCATCAAGGAGTATAAGGCTTTTTGAAGTTGCATTGTTCAGGATATTTGCAGTCTCCTGCATTTCAACCATAAAAGTGCTTTGCCCTTTTACAAGGTTGTCAGCAGCTCCAACGCGGGTGAATATCCTGTCAACTATTCCAATGTGTGCTTCTTTTGCAGGAATGAAACTTCCCGTCTGGGCAAGAATCACAATCAGCGCTACCTGTCTCATGTAGGTTGATTTTCCTGCCATATTGGGACCTGTGATTATTATTACCTTGTTCTCCTCTGAATCAAGACAGGTATCATTCGGAATAAATCTTTCCTCTGGGTACAGGCTTTCAAGAACAGGATGCCTTCCATCCTTTATGCTTATAATTCCATCATCCTCTATTTCAGGTTTTATATAATTATTCCTGTAAGCAACCTCTGCAAGATTTGCCAGAACATCAAGAAGGGCGATTTTGTCTGATGTTTCCTTGATTCTGTTAATTTCACAAGCTACTTTATCTCTGATTTGTGCAAAGAGTTCAAATTCAAGCTCATTAATCTTTTCTTCAGCGCCTAAAATTCTTGATTCATAATCCCTCAGCTCCTCAGTAATAAATCTCTCTCCTGTTGCGATGGTCTGTTTTCTTATATAGTCAGGAGGAACAAGGCGCAGGTTAGTCTTTGTAACCTCTATGTAATATCCGAAGATTTTATTGAACCTCACCTTTAAAGAGCTTATTCCTGTTCTCTCTTTTTCCCTTATTTCAAGGGCTGCAAGCCACGAAGTGGCGTTTCCCTTTATCTCTCTTAACTCGTCAAGCTCCTTGCTGTAACCGGTTTTGATAATCCCGCCTTCCTTTAAAACCAGCGGAGGGAAATCTTTTATGGATGAATCAAGAAGAAAAAAGATGTCCTGCAAATCATCAAAGCCGGAAGCCACAGAGCTTAAAAACCCTGATTTGAATTTGTCAGTAAACTTTTTTATCTCTGGCAGGATTGAAAGGGATTCCTTTAAAGCCAAAAGGTCTCTTGCATTTGCTGTCTGAAGGCTGACCCTGCCTCCAAGCCTTTCAAGGTCATAGAGCTTTCCCATTAACTCCCGGAGAGAATCTCTCAGGCAGAATTCCTTTAAAAGCTCTTCAACGCTTTCCTGCCGTGCCCTTATCCCGTCAGTTTTTAATAAAGGATGGAGAAGCCATTTTCTCAGAGTTCTTGCTCCCATGCAGGTTCTGGTATGGTCTAATACTCCAAGCAGGGATTCTTCCTTAATCCCTTCTCTTATTGTTTGTGTCAGTTCAAGATTCGCCTGTGTGGTTTTATCAAGAACCATGTAATCGCCACGGTTAAACAGGGATATTTTATTGATATGTTCAAGCGGATTTTTCTGAGTCTCTTTCAAATAATGGATAAGGGCACCAGCGGCTGAGATTGAGGTTTTAAGTTCTTCGCACCCGAATCCTTCAAGGGAGGTTACTCTGAATTTATCAAGCAGAAGTCTTCTTGCATTTCCGTAGTCAAATGTCCAGTCATCATAGAATGTAAGAAAAAGCTGAGGGCTGAACATGGTTTTAAGCTTTTCTGTAAAAGCTTCTTCTGTGTTTTTCCGAAGAAGGATTTCTTTGGGAGAGAACCGCGATATCTCTGCTTCAAGCCTTGAAAGGCTGTTGGTCCTTTCAATCTCTTCAACCATAAATTCCCCTGTTGTTACATCTATTACAGCTATTCCTATTTTTTCCATGCTCGTTGCAAGAGAGAGGATGAAGCTGTTGGTTTTAGGGTTAAGCAGTGCAGTATCAATGACTGTTCCCGGGGTTACAACCCTTACAACCTCACGTTTGACAATTTTTTTAGTTTTTTTGGGGTCTTCAACCTGGTCACATATGGCTACCTTGAATCCTTGATTGATAAGTTTATGCAGATAGGAGTTAACAGCATGGTAAGGTATGCCGCACAGGGGAATATCTTCTCCGATATGTTTTCCCCTTGTTGTTAGGGTAATCTGCAGCGCTTTTGATGCAACCTTTGCATCATCAAAAAACATCTCGTAAAAGTCACCAATGCGGAAAAAAAGAATTGCATCCTGATGCTGGCTTTTAATCCGGTGATATTGTTCCATCATCGGGGTGAGATTGTCCATAGAAAAACCTTAAGCAATTAAATCCAAATATCAAAGTTCAAGCGCCAAGGGAATCTTGTTGTTCTAATGTATCAGCCGCCCTATTCTCTCCCAGCGGACTTTATTCATTAATGAAGTATTTTTATGCCACGACCAGTATATCATAAAGGCTTTCCCTTTTATCTTTTCCCTGTCAACAAATTTCCAGAATCTGCTGTCAAGGCTTCTGTCCCTGTTATCACCCATTACAAAGTACGACCCTTCCGGGACGTTTATGGGTCCAAAATTATCCCTCAGCCCTTCATCTCCCAAGACAGCATTTGAGTCTTTCTTGAAGATAAACGAGTCCTTGTGGATTACATATGGTTCATAGGTTTTTTTATGGTTTAAGAAAATATTTTTATTCCTGCTTTTTATTCTGTCTCCTCCCATGGCAATAACTCTTTTAATAAAATCCCTCGTTTCATCTACAGGATATCTGAAGACTATAACATCCTGTCTTTTGGGGTCAGTGAACCAGTAGATAAACTTATTGACCAGTATGTGGTCTCCTATCTGGAGTGTATCGAGCATTGAGCCTGAGGGAATTTTAAAAGCCTGCACAACATATGTCCGTATTGTAAGCGCAAGAATCAGTGCAATTATTATTGCCTCGGCGTATTCCCTCAATACAGACTTAATTGAATGCTGGATATCTCTTGCGATTTCCAGCAAATCATAGGAGTATTTCTTTATATCAGATAAATTTTCCTTCTGGACAGCGGTTTCAAGGTTTTTGCAGCAGGTTTCAAACCTTTTCAGATCCTTGGTATCTATTTTATCCTCAATACGAGCTATCTCTTTTTTTGACCTTTCTATGATCTTATTAGCCTTCCTGATATTTCTCTTAATTTTCCACATTTTTACCTCTATTGTTTTTTAATGAATTTCCTTCAAGCAATTTAGATTTCATCATCTGTCATTGATCAAAAAATTTCTTAGGACAGGCGCCTGCCTGCCGGCAGGCAGGTCTCGCCTGATTATTTTCATCCCTTTCTGTGAACCAAAGACTCGTAGCGGTTTCCACTCCCCGCTTTCGTGGGAATGACATAAAAAGTAGCTACCTAAAAAAACTCCTGAGAATTAAAACAGTGAAAAACTATATCTGCAGTATTGCCATAAAGGCTTCCTGAGGGATTTCAACCTTTCCTATCTGTTTCATCCTTTTTTTGCCCTCTTTCTGCTTTTCGAGAAGTTTTCTTTTTCTTGTAATATCTCCTCCATAGCATTTTGCGGTAACATTTTTTCTCAAAGCCTTTACAGTTTCTCTTGCTATTATCTTGCTTCCTATTGCTGCCTGTATTGCCACTTCAAACATCTGTCGTGGGATAATTTCCCTCATCTTTTCAGTCAGGTCCCTTCCCTTGTAATAGGCTTTGTCTTTATGCACAATCAGGGAAAGGGCATCAACAGCTTCACCGTTGAGAAGTATATCAAGTTTGACAAGGTTTGCTTCCCTGTAGCATAAGAAGTTGTAATCAAATGAAGCATATCCCTTGCTTATGGACTTTAGCTTATCGTAAAAATCAAGGGCAATTTCATTAAATGGCAGCTCATAGGATATCATCACTCTTCTTTCATCCAAGTACCGAATCTCTTTCTGTATGCCTCTTTTATCCTGACACAGCTGCAGAATGTCTCCAACATATTCATTTGGCGTTAATATGTTTGCAGAAATTATTGGCTCCTCTATTTTTACTGTTAATTGCTGGGAAGGGAGTTTTGAAGGGTTGTCCACATCAATTAAGCTTCCATCAGTTTTCGTGACTTTATAGATAACAGTAGGCGCTGTAGTAATCAGCGAGAGACCGTATTCCCTCTCAAGCCTTTCCCTGATGATTTCCATATGAAGAAGCCCAAGGAAGCCGCACCTGAAGCCAAAGCCAAGGGCAAGAGAAGATTCAGGCTCATAAGTAAAGGCTGAATCATTGAGCCTCAGCTTTTCAAGCGCCTCTCTTAAATTCTGGTAGTCATCGCTGATAATAGTGTATAGCCCTGAAAACACCATGGATTTTACTTCCTTATATCCGGGGAAGGGCTCTTTTGTGGGTTTTATTGCAGAGGTTACTGTATCCCCTATCTTTGTATCAGAAATCTTTTTTATTCCTGCAGTAATGAATCCTACTTCTCCGGAAGAAAGAGAGGGAAGGTCCACAGGCTTTGGGGTGAGAGTGCCAATTTGAGAAACTTCATACTCCTTGTTGTTTGACATTAAAAGAATCTTATCACCTTTCCTGACCTCACCATCAATAACCCTTGTTAAGACAACAGCTCCCTGGTAAGGATCAAACCAGGAGTCAAAGATTAAAGCCTTAAGCGGTTTATTTATATCCCCTTTTGGAAGAGGGATTCTTTTGACAATTGCTTCAAGAACATCCTTGATTCCTATCCCTTCTTTTGCGCTTACAAGAAGGGCTTCATTGGAATCAAATCCTAAAATATCCTCTATCTGGGTTTTTACTCTTTCAATATCTGCACTCGGAAGGTCAATTTTGTTAATTATTGGAATCATTGCAAGTTCGTTATCCATTGCAAGATACACATTTGCCAGAGTCTGGGCTTCAACCCCCTGCGAGGCGTCAATTATAACAAGAGCTCCTTCGCAGCTTGCAAGGCTTCGCGAGACTTCATAGGTGAAATCCACGTGCCCCGGAGTATCAATTAGATTTAAGATATATGTATTTCCATCATCTGCTTTATAGTTGAGCCTTACAGCATGGGCTTTAATTGTTATGCCCCGCTCTCTTTCAAGATCCATGTCATCAAGCACCTGGTCAAGCATCTCCCTCTGCGAGAGCGCGCCTGTCATTTCAAGAAGCCGGTCTGCCAGGGTTGATTTCCCGTGGTCAATATGGGCAATGATTGAAAAATTTCTGATTAATGAAGAATCCATATTCCCTAATAATGTTAAAAATTTAAGCCCTGAAAACTACAAATTCTAAATTCTAATGCTCAAAATTCTAAAAAACTTAAAACATTTGAATTTTTAACATTATTTAGGATTTTGAATTTAGAATTTAATGTTTATTTATTTTCCATGGCTTTTTATAATTAATGAAAAAACTTTCGTCAATGAAAAAACTTTATTTCGTGGTAGCCACATGAAAATGTCAGTGTAACAGCCAAGTGAAAATGTCAGTAGAATATCCTGT
The DNA here is from genome assembly GCA_001790855.1 of Candidatus Schekmanbacteria bacterium RIFCSPLOWO2_02_FULL_38_14. Lineage (NCBI taxonomy): Bacteria > Candidatus Schekmaniibacteriota > Candidatus Schekmanbacteria bacterium RIFCSPLOWO2_02_FULL_38_14. The sequence goes on from MGDH01000012.1 coordinate 15,819, forward strand.
TGAAAAGACAGGAGGGAAGGATG
>MGDH01000013.1 GCA_001790855.1 Candidatus Schekmanbacteria bacterium RIFCSPLOWO2_02_FULL_38_14
TCAAGTTTATTCACAAAGCCTTGTGCCTCTTCTAAGGTCTTAAAATTTCCTACCCTCACCCTGTTGAATTTTTTACTGTTTGTCTCATATAAAGTTATGTAAGCACCGCCATATTCCCTGTTAAGCCTCTCTGCCAATTTCTCTGCGTTCTCTCTAACTGCAAAAGAACCAACCTGCACCGTAAAAACTCCCTTATCAGCCTTAGCTTCAAAATCTCTGCTTCCGTTTATCACCTCAACACCTACCATGCTTGTTCCTGCATCAACCATATCAAGAACTTTGGCTGCACCGTAAGAGAGGTCTATAATCCTTCCATTAACAAATGGACCCCTGTCATTTATCTTTACATCAACTGATTTCCCGTTTTCAAGGTTAGTAACACGCACATTTGTCTGAAGAGGAAGTGTCCTGTGGGCTGCTGTCAATCCATACATATCATAAATTTCACCGCTTGCTGTTGGTCTTCCGTTAAAGTCTTCTCCATACCAGGAAGCAATTCCTTTTTCTCTGTAAACCTGATAAGGGGTTTCAATCCTGTCTCTGGTAACAGCACAGGAACCTGTAAAAAATAAAAAAGCAATTATCAGAATTATTCCTTTTACGGTTTTGTTATTTTTCTTCTTGGAAGCTATGCGCTTATCCCTCATCTGAAAATGTTTTTCTGCATCTATAAATTTTTCTTTCTCAAACCCGGTGAAAACTCTGTAAAACAAAAAATAGCCTTTAAAATAAACAGGATTTCCTATGATATCCAAAACCATGTGAAGAACAATTCCGAGAATCAATCCGTAAAAAACAAAACTTTCTGAATAATAAGCTGTAACAGCTCCTGCAATAAGTATAATTTCATAGGAGTGAAAAAACACATAAGCTTTTTTATATTCAAGGAGGTCGTAAAACTCTACAAAGTTTTTAAAAGTAAATCTCTTTCCTGAAAATCTGAAAAATTCGAGAAAGTGGTCAAGGTCAATCAGAACCCCTCCAATTATAAAACCAACGGCTCCTGCAACAGACTGGAAATATAAATAAAAAAGGAAGCTTATTCCTGAAGAAACATATAGATGAGACTTTGGACTTATTGTTTCACCTGTTGAAAAAGTTTATGCAAATAAAAGGGTCAAGTATTCAAGAAGTGAGAGAGAATTTAAAATAATATTATAAATAATATAATAGCGAAATAAATAAACGACATACTAAAAACTGGAGGCACTTATAAAATATCAAGTGCCTCCAGTAAATTTTCCCGCAAAATTATCTCTTCCTAGATTTTTTTGCCGCTTTTCTCTTTGCAGGTTTTTTCTTCGCTGCTTTCTTTTTTGTTGCCATTCTCTCTCACGCCTCCTTTCAGTTGGATTTACAAAAATAAAATAAAAAGTATTTTTTGTTGTTGGAATATTAACTGAAAAATTTCTCGTCGTCAACAAATTTTTGAAAAATCAAAATGAAGAATTTATTTTATCCGCTTCACATCAGCCTAAAGATGGATTCTCTTGCAAAGGAAAGAAAAGGCGCAGGATATATTCCAATCAAAACAGTCATAATAAGAGAAATAATTATTGCAAAAGCTAATGACCTCGAACTGAAAATCTGAAAATTTTCTTTTGGCTCATCAAGATACATAGCCTTTATCAATAAGAAATAATAATAGGCGGAGATAGCGCTTGTCAGAACTCCAATAACAGCAAGCCAGTAAAGTTTTGCGTGGATGGCAACTGTAAAAATGTAAAACTTCCCGACAAACCCTGCAAGCGGAGGAATTCCCATCAGAGAGAGAAGGAAAATTGCCATTGTTGCCGCAAAAAACGGATTTGTTCTTGCCAGCCCTGTAAAATCAGAAATCTGGTCTCCCCTCTCGCTGTTTTTCCTCATCAGCAGAACCATTCCAAAGGCGCCAAGGTTCATGAATGTATAAACCAGCATATAGAACATAACCATACATACACTCATTTTCCCTGATTCGGTAAAAACAATTCCTGTCTTGTTTATCTCAATAAGCTCCCCCGCTGCAACAAGCCCTATAAGTCCGTAACCGGCGTGCGCTATGCTTGAATAAGCAAGGAGCCGCTTCACATTTGTCTGTGTAACTGCCATAATATTTCCAACAATCATTGTTGCTGCTGAAACAAGCCACAAAAGAATTGACCAGTCATCCTTGAGAGGTATTAGTCCGACTATAAAAACCCTAAGCAGCGCTGCAAAACCCGCAGCCTTAGGACCAACCGACATAAAAGCCGTCACTGAAGTCGGTGCTCCGTCATAAGCATCAGGACACCAGAGATGGAAAGGAACAGCTGCAATCTTGAAAGCAAACCCCGCTATCAGAAGCACAACTGCAAGGACCGTGGTTCTTGAAGTATCTCCTGTCAGGAGAGATTTCTGTATCTCTTCCAAATTGGTAGACCCTGTTTCTCCGTACAAAAGTGAAATGCCATAGAGAAGCACGCCTGATGTGAATGCACCAAGAACAAAATATTTAAGAGCCGCCTCATTTGACTTTAAATCATGTTTTAAAAATCCAACAAGAGCATAAACCGAGAGCGCCATGAGCTCAATCCCAAGATAGACTATCATCAGGTCATTCGCTGCTGCCATAACCATCATACCAAGAATTGAAAAAAGAAGGAGCGCATAATATTCCCCGAGATGAATCTTCTCCAGATTTATATAGGAAATTGAAAGCAGAATTGTAATTAGTCCAATAGCTATGAAAATAATTTTAAAAAAAAGAGCAAAAGGGTCGCAGACAAACATTCCTGAAAAAGTGGTTTCATTAACTCCAATCAGAGGCAGAGAGCTTATCAGGGAAGTCACCAGTCCGATTGCCGTTATCCAGGCAATTATGACTTTTCTGCTCTTTGAAACCACAAGGTCGGCAAGCAGTACAACCAGAGCAAGAACAGTAATAATAAGCTCAGGATAAAGAAGCGAAAGGTTGGGAATAAACTGATATATATCCACAGTCAATTACTCCTGACAGGGATTGAGTTCCTCCCAGAAAATCCCCCTAAATCCCCCTTTAACAAAGGGGGACTAAGGGGAATTGTACCTTTATCAAAAGAAGTATATTGGGTTTTATTCCTATTATCCTTTGTTTCCTTTGTTACTGTCAAAACTGGCAGGTTAGGGTCTCCTGACCCTAACTGTGGCGGAGTCTGGAGACCCCGCTCTATCTTTAGTTTTTGAGTAACTATAGTTGGAACAAAATTGGTTTTCTGCATTACTAAATCTTTTGCCTGAGCCTTGTACTCAGGATTTACCCTTTCAACAAGATGCTCAACAGAGCTTTCCATTATTTTAATGAATGGCTTCGGATAAATTCCTATCCAGAAAACAAAAACTACAAGAGGAACAATAGTCATCACTTCTCTGAAATTCAAATCCCTAAGATTGAAATTTTTGGGGTTCCATAACTTCCCGAAAAATACCCTTTGGTACATCCACAGCAGATACGTAGCCCCGAGTATTATTCCTATGCTTGCAACAGCTGCCCATACCCAGCCCAGATAGGGTGATTTAAAAACACCGACAAGAATCAGAAACTCCCCTATGAATCCATTCATTCCGGGTAATCCCATTGATGAGAGGAAAATAATAAGCGTCAGGGCTGAATATACCGGCATCTTTTCTGCTATCCCCCCGTATTCAGAAATTGTCCTGTCGTGCCTGCGCTCGTATATAAGACCAACAAGTAAAAATAATCCGCCTGTGCTGATACCGTGATTCACCATCTGGAGTATGCTCCCGAGGATTCCCTGCGGGTTTAAGGCAAAAAGACCTATCATGCAGAAGCCAAGGTGACTCACGCTTGAGTATGCTACAAGTTTTTTCATATCCTTCTGCGCAAGCGCCACCATTGCTCCGTAGATTATTCCAATAACAGAAAGAACCCCTACCATAGGAACAAAGTTACGGCTTGCCTCAGGAAACAGAGGAAGGCTGAATCTTACAAAACCGTATGTTCCAAGTTTCAGGAGGACCCCGGCAAGGATAACACTGCCTGCTGTCGGAGCATCAACGTGCGCATCAGGAAGCCATGTATGAAACGGAAACATTGGAACTTTTATTGCAAAGCCTATGAAGAAGGCAAGGAACAGCCAGAACTCCCAGGAGTAAGGGAGAGAATCCTGAAGAATTTTAAATAAATCAAAAGTATATTCATTCGGATTCAGGCTGTGATGGTTGAAAAAGAGAGCAAGAATTCCAAGAAGCAAAAAAAGACTTCCAAAAAGCGTGTAAAGGAAGAACTTTATTGCTGAGTACAGCCTCCTTCCTCCACCCCATACACCTATCAAGAAATACATTGGAACAAGCATCACTTCCCAGAAAACATAGAAAAGGAAAAAATCAAGGGCAAAGAAAACGCCAATCATCCCTGTCTGAAGCAAAAGCAGGAATATGTAATATTCCTTGATTCTCTCGGTGATTGCGGTCCAAGAAGAAAGAATTGCAAGAACACCAAGAATCGTTGTCATCAGAACAAGGAGAATGCTTATCCCGTCAACTCCGAAGAAATAAAGAACCTCAAGGTTCATGGATTTCACCTCAAACCAAGTAAACCTCTCAACAAACTGCATTTTATAAGTATCAGAGTTAAAATAAGGAAGCAGAAAGAAGGATAGAACCATATCTATTACTGCAACGATATTGGCAAAATATTTTATGAATGTCTCTTCCTTTTTTGGAACAAACATCAGCACAATGGCGCCAAGAAGAGGTATAAAAGTAATATAGGTCAGTATGGGAAACCCTATCTGATTGATATAAGAATAGGTATTATCTAAATATTCTGAATAACTCAAATCCATTCATTTACTCCTCAAAAATCTTAGTTCTGGTAAAAGCTGTAGAAACGAGTCTTTACCTGCCTGCCGGCAGGCAGGGACTCGTTAACAACAGACCTAAAGGTCTGTTTCTACAAATTAGATATTATATCTTTAATTTCTATCATTTAATTTCACAGTCTGTCTTATCTGAAAATCAAATAAAGGCTTACAAAAATAAATATTCCTGAAAGCATGATAAAAGCATATGTAGTTACAAACCCTGATTGCAGTTTCTTTCCTGCACGGCTGCTTGCTTTCACAATATATCCAATGCCGTTAACAGCACCATCAACAACATATTCATCCCACAGAAAGGAAAGAAAACTCGAACCAAGCGTGAAACCTGCTACCCCGTTGACAACTCCGTCAACACCCTTTTCATCCCATTTCCAAAGCCTTCTGGAAAAATTCTTGCATGGATTTATGATTATCTTCTCATAAATTTCATCAACATAATATTTATTAAGAAGTAGCTTATAAACAGATGAATATTTATTCTTAAAATTCTCAGCAATATGAGGAGAGATTATATAAAGTTTTTTTGCAAGAAGCATTCCTCCAATTGCTACAAGAACCGAGACTACCATCAGCGTCACTTCAAGACCAAATTTCTCATGCCCTCCGCTGTGAGGGGAATGATGTTCTCCGAAAATTGGAGAAAGAAAATTGTGGAACAGGTTTGCCCCCGGAATAAGAGGAATCCCGATAAACCCTCCAACAAGCGAGAATCCTCCAAGAATAGCAAGGGGTATTGTTATGTTGCTAGGGGATTCATGGAGGTGGTGCATTGCCTCGCGTGAAACACGTGAAGTGCCTCTGAAAACCATATTGACAAGCCGGAACATATAAAAGGAGGTCATGAATGCTGATGTTGCTCCTATGCCCCAGAGTATAAATCTGAGGTTGCCAAGCTGCTCTGCTGTAAAAGCCTTAAAAAGTATTTCATCCTTGCTGAAAAATCCTGCAAAGGGAGGAATACCTGCAATTGCAAGAGTTGCAAAAAGGAATGTCCAGTAGGTTCTTGGCATATGGCTCTTTAAATCTCCCATGTTTCTTATATCCTGCTCTCCGCTCAGGGCGTGAATAATGCTTCCTGAACCAAGGAAAAGACAGGCTTTGAAAAATCCGTGAGTCAGAAGATGAAAAATCCCTGCCCCGTATGCACCGACTCCGCACCCAAGAAACATATACCCGAGCTGGCTCACTGTTGAGTATGCCAGCACTTTCTTTATATCGTTCTGAACAAGCCCTATTGAGGCTGAAAAAATAGCTGTCGCTGCGCCGACAAAAGCCACAACAGCAAGTGAAAAAGGAGCAAGTTCAAAAAGATGATTGCATCTTGCCACCATATAGACACCGGCTGTAACCATTGTAGCAGCGTGGATGAGCGCGCTGACCGGTGTGGGACCTTCCATCGCGTCAGGAAGCCAGACATAGAGTGGTATCTGTGCAGATTTTCCGATTGCACCCACAAAAAGAGAGAGCGTAATAACTGTAACAAAAGTAAATCCGAAAATGGAAGTGGTTTTTAGAAGGAGGTCCTTGTGCTGTTCAATGGAACTGAAAACATCTGTATAGTCAACTGTGCCGAACACATAAAATATTGCCATCACAGCAAGGACAAAACCAAAGTCACCAATCCTGTTAACAATAAAAGCCTTTTTACCGGCATCAGCAGCAGATTTTTTTGTAAAGTAATAACCTATTAACAAATATGAACACAACCCGACTCCTTCCCATCCAACAAACATCAGGAGGAAGTTGTTGCCAAGTATCAGAATGAGCATTGAAAACATGAAAAGATTAAGATAAGTGAAAAAGCGGTAATATCCTTCCTCTCCATGCATATATCCTGTTGAATAGATATGTATGAGCATTCCTACAAATGTCACAAGGAAAAGCATCACACAGGAAAGCGGGTCAATCTGGAAACCAACTTCTGTCTTGAAATCAGAAGCAACTATCCAGTCAAAAAGCGTAAGCTCAAAGATATGGTTATGAGGAGGATTTAAAAAGATAAAATTTGCAATAACCCACAAAGCAACTGCACAGGATAAAATCACTGCACCGCATGCAACTGTATGAATCATCTTTTCTTTTTTTCTGTAACTGGGAATCAGCAACCCCAAAACTCCGTTTATCAGAGATCCAAGCGCAGGAAACAGGGGAACTAAGAATATTAATTCCATCTTCTCTTTTATCCTTTCAATTTTTCTAAACGTGGGGTTAGAAACCCCAGCCTATCGACCTGTCTGCCGACAGGCAGGTAAGCAGGACATTCTTGTCCCGCAAATTTTATCCTTTCAATAAACTATAATCATCAATATTAATGCTGTTCTTGTTTCTGTACATTGAGATAATGATAGCAAGCCCAATGGCTGCCTCAGAAGCAGCTACTGTTATTATCATAATTGCAAAAATCTGGCCTGTTACAGAACCAAAATAATATGAAAAGGCAATAAAGTTAATAGCTGCTGAATTGAGCATTAGCTCAATTGACATCAGGATTAAAATTGCATTCTTTCTTGTAAGAACTCCAACTGCGCCAACAATAAAAAGCACTGCACTTAAATAAAGATACCAATTCAACGGAATCAATTTACTACTCCTATCTTAAATTGATTACACAGATTTTAAAAAGATTACTCAGATTTTTTAATATAATCTGTGCAATCTGAATTTAATCTTTGTAGTCACAATAAATTAAATCTTCCTTTTACTCAGGACAATTGCTCCAATCATTGCAACAAGCAGCACTAATGAAACAAGCTCAAACGGAAAAAGAAATTTTGTATAAAGAACAGTGCCAATCTGCTCTGTATTGCCCATAATGGAAGTCTCTGCTGCCTTTTCGCTGACTCCATGCCTGTAAGTTGCTCCAAGAAAAATCAGAATAAATTCCAAAAACAAAAATATTCCAACAACAGTAGCAACAACCTTGAACTCTTTTGAATGTTTGC
>MGDH01000014.1:0-2419 GCA_001790855.1 Candidatus Schekmanbacteria bacterium RIFCSPLOWO2_02_FULL_38_14
ACATTAAAAGCTTTTTTAATAAAATCAATGTCCTTTTTTTTCACTTCAAAATGTTCGATTTTTACAACATTTGCCTTTGCCATTTTATATTACCTCCCCTCTATTATCTAACCTTATTGCACTGGCTTTTTAAATTACATTCTTCTCTTTTATAATTTAGAAAAACCAACAAAGCCTGTCAAGGAATATAAGGCAAATAAGCTTCAGGCAGGAAAAAGTTTGAGCTTAATATTCAGAAGTATATGGAATTAGTGGCAGATGATTGCAAGAATTATAAAACAACATTAGAGAGTGTGAAAAGCTGCGTGCAAACCTACGAACAGTATATTGTTTTAAAAATTATACTCACTAAAAAGAACAAGAAGTTTTCAGCTATATTGCAGAAAATGGAAGCTGAATATCCATCTTTGAAGATTAAACACGGATCTTTGACACTGTTAAAGAGGATAAAGTAGGAATAAGTAGTTCCAAAACCCCAAAAACATAAAGAGCCAAATAGTTAATACAACATTACCAGCTATTCACCAAAACTCACCTTTCCAAACAAGTTTTCCCTGCTTGAAACATTAATCCGTTAGTTTAGATATAATAATTTTTCAGGGAGAGTTTGAAAGAGTGAATGATTTTTTTCTTCTTTTTTATTTTCTAAAGGAATGGGAAATTTTATTGATTGTTTAATATCATTTACAATATAATATATTATCAGAAATAAAAAATGAATATACGAAACTGTAAAAAGTCGAATTGCAAATCTAAAAATAATGATGGTAATTGTCTAATCCCCGGGTCAGATGGATTACCGATTCAATGTGTAGGTCCTTGGGTTGAAAATAAATATTTTTTCTTAGAAAAATATTTAAATGCATCATGTGAAGCAAGAAGAAAATTTGCAGATAAAGACAATGCAGTATTTATAGATTTATTTGCTGGTCCGGGCAAATGTATAATACGGAACGAAAAGAGAGAAATTGATAGTGGTGGGATTAGAGCTTTAAAAAGAGATGAGGCTCCTTTTAATGAATATTTTTATTTTGATCTTTGTAGCTCCAACACAGAAGCATTGGAAAAGAGAATAAGCACAACATTTAACCGTAAAATAAAATTGGGAGATTCTAATGTTTTAATTAACGAACTAGTAGAAATATTATTAAGAAAACCATATAGATATCATTTTACTTACATTGACCCTTTTGGTCCTGATGAATTGAAGTTTAACACTCTGCGTGAATTAGCAAAATTAAATAGAATGGATATGTTGATCCATTTTCCTATTGGGGCTATTAAAAGAAATCTAAAAATCTGGTCAAATAAGAGAAATACTATTCTTGATGATTTTTTGGGAACAGATGCATGGCGTAATTTGATAAAAGGATTACCTAACAATCAAATCTTTAAAACAATAATTGATGTTTTTAAAGCACAATTAAAATCAATTGATTATCCAGAAGAAGGGTTGAAACTGCTGGCTTCAGATAAAGATATTTACGCAGGATTGCCAACTGTACCAGTTAAAAATAGTAGGGAAGTTGATTTATATGTTTTGATTCTTGCAGCAAAACATCCTCTTGGACAAAGAATCTGGAATAGTATTATTAAAACTACCCCAGATGGACAAAAAAACTTATTCTAAAAAATATGAAAAGCATTATAAGAAAATCCTTACTTTATAAAAGTGAAGTAGAATATGCTGACTTTTCTTTAAATCATGTTGAAGGTTGTTCGCATGGATGTAAATATCCTTGTTATGCCTATATGATGAAAAAAAGATGTGGTATTGTGAAAACCTATGAAGAATGGTGCCAACCTAAAATTGTTTCTAATGCGTCAGAACTTTTGGACAATGAAATTCCTAAATATAGAGATAAAATAAAATATGTTCACTTATGCTTTTCTACTGACCCATTTATGTATGAACAAGAACAAGTATGCGAACTAAGCTTAAAAATTATTAATAAGCTTAATACAAATAAAATTCGATGCACCGTATTGACAAAAGGAGTCCTTCCAAATGAGCTTGCTAAAGGGAATGGATTTAGCAAGAATAATGAATACGGTATTACATTAGTTTCTCTAGATGAAGATTTCAGGAAAGAGTTTGAACCAAATTCAGCTAATTTTAAAGATAGACTTTCCTCGCTAAAATATTTACATGAAAAAGGGTTTAAAACTTGGGTTAGCATGGAACCATATCCTACTCCAAATTTAATACAACAGGATTTAATTAAAATATTAGAGGCTATATCATTTGTGGATAAAATTATCTTTGGCAGGCTGAATTATAATATCCAAACCTCCGGGTTTAAATATACTAAGGAATTTTATAATAGCCTTACATCATTGGTTATTAAATTCTGCAAAAAAAATAAAATTGATTATCATATTAAACGAGGGACATTGATAGAAAATACATGTAATCATT
>MGDH01000014.1:2441-8620 GCA_001790855.1 Candidatus Schekmanbacteria bacterium RIFCSPLOWO2_02_FULL_38_14
TTTTAACCCTACGCTTAGTCTTTATCTTAATATCTGTTTTTATCTTTGATTGCTCTTCTCGAATGCGTTCCAGCAACACCGATGCCGGCTCGTCATTTGGGTCTTGCGGCACGAGCTCACCACGAAAGGTTTTGGCAAGGATGGACTGTGTAAGCCGGTCCACAAAAGCCTTTGCTTTCTTGTACCGCTCTTCAATCTCATCAGCTTTTTCGAAGAGTTCCTTCAGCCTCCGGACAATTTCCTGCTGTTCTTCAAGCGGAGGCAAATGCACCACAATCTTTCGAATAGTTTTCATAGAGAGACTGGGCTGGGCGGTCGCTTTTATCCAAGAGGTCGTATAGAAAAACCCGATGGGTGATTGAAGATAGAGCAAAAGATAATGAGAGTTCGCCCCGTCCACGTCAATTTTCGCGACGTTGGGCGCAAGATGCCAACGTCCTTTCTTAGGCGCCATACAAACATTACCAGTTCCAGCACCGATGAAAACCATCAAGATTTCCCGTCCGTGTAGCTGTGAACGATCCAGAAAATTGGAAACGTCCTTCATGATGTATTTTAGGTTTTCCGGAACAAATCTACCCATCTGGACATTCTGTGCTCTCACAACCGGCACGTCACCTTGGTCAAGAAGTGTGATATGTTTAGTATATTCAAACCCCGCCAACTTTGTTACATGTGCAAGGAAATCCACGTTTGTAACCGTCCATGTCTCAGGTAAGTCAACATCTGCTGATTCAACTGAAGGTGGCTCGTCTGGAAATATCTTGCGGGGCTTGCGATTCCCTTCGCGCGAAGACGCGCGTAGCGCCGTTTCATAGGCTGTTCGTCTTCTCTCCGTGATTGAAGCCAAGAGTTTAATTGCAGGCTCGATGATCGGGTTCTTCTCCCTCCAATCCGCAGTCAATCTTCCTGAACATGCAGCGGCGAGGACTGACTGGCGGAAGCGTTTGAGGATAAGCGGAATTTTTTCAAGCCGCTCTTTGCAGGCATCTACTTTGTGCAAAAGCTTTTCCAGTTTTGCCACAATGCGGCGTTGTTCATTAAAAGGAGGAAATGGCACTTCTGTATTTGGAGCAAAAGAAAGATTTATTCCACCTTGTGCGGAACCTTGAAAATTTTCTAATATTCTTTCTTGTCCTTCTTTTGACGTAAGGAATCTAAACAAAAATTTTGGTTCAATGAATTTTGAAGGGCGACAAATAAAAACATGCTCATTAACCACTGCATCCTTGAAAGGAAAATATTCATCGACAAAAGCTGTTTTTCCTGTTGTAGCACCATCCTTGACAATAAGAATATCATCTTTCTGGATACGCCCTTTATTCATATTATTAGCAAATTCCTTAGGGACATATTTAATTGAAGTAAAATCGAAGGTACCTTTGTATGTTAAGTGCTCTCCTCCAATACTTGGAATACCATTTGGAATACCTCTAACGCCTCCTCTTGGCCTTGAACCCGATTCCAGTGAGATTAATAAATTTTCTAAAGGAGTTGTTGTCCATTTTTTAAATGTAGAACTCATTCAGGACTCTCCATTTACTTCTATCAACTGAAGTATTTCCTTCAGATCATCCACCGTTGCTTTAAGTTCAGTAATTGCCTCGCTTGCCAAGTCCTGCGGGTCAGGCAAATTATTTGCATCCTCAACAGAATCATCTTTTAGCCATGTAATATCAAGTTTGTAATCACGCTCTTTTATATCGCTGATGTGGAATTTTCTGAACCTGCCTTCTTCTCTCAAATCTTTTCTTTTGCTCTGACCATTAGGATCTTTGCCATAACACTCTTCAAATTCAGAAAAATGCTTTGAAGAGAGTGGGCGGTCTTTTTTTGTTATTCCCGGTACATTGGAGCGGGCATCAAATATCCAGACATTTTCAGTAGGCAAGCCTTTCTGAAAGAAAATTACATTTGCCTTTACTCCCTGACTGTATGGAGTGAAAGTCCCGCGGGGAAGACGTAAAACAGTATGAAGATTACAGTCCTGCATCAGGATTTCAAAAACCTCACCAGCCTTATCTTCAAAGAGGCAATTATCAGGAAGAACTATTCCGGCTCTGCCACCGCGCTTGAGAATATTCATTACATGCTGAACAAAGTTTAGCTGTTTGTTGCTTGTTGCAATGGTAAAGTCTTCACGCTCCGGAGCCTGGTTTGCGCCCTTTGTTCCAAAAGGCGGATTTGTCAGAACACAATTATATCGTTCTCCACGTTCAGGCTCGTATATGGAATCCCCTAAATAAATTTTTGATTCAAGGCCATGGAGGAAGAGATTCATTAATGATAATCTTCTTGGACGGGAGACCAGTTCCTGTCCATAATAGGTTGAGGTCTTAATCCGCTTAATGTCTTTCCGTTCAAGCGCGCCTTTTGTAATATTTAAAAGCCATTCATAACTTCTCATCAGAAACCCGCCTGTACCGCAAGCAGGGTCGCAGATTGTAAAGTCCGGGTTGATTCTTGGGTCGGGTTTCATGACGCGGACAATGGAATCAATGAGAACTCTTGGGGTAAAATATTGTCCCGCTCCTTTTTTGCCTTCACTGGCTGCTTTTTCAAGTAGTCCTTCAAAGGCTGCGCCTTTTATATCAACATCCATAGCAGACCATTCTTCTTCATCAATCATGGCTATTAATCGCTTAAGATTAACCGGATTGTTAAAGCGGGGAACGGATTGAGCAAAGATGTCTCCAAGCAATCCCGGTTTTTCTCTTAATTTTCTTAAAATATCAGAATAATGGTCAAGCAAGTCTGTTCCGCTTTCTTTTTTCAGGCTTTCCCATGTACAGTCTTTGGGTATTTCAACACCCCTCTCATCTGCCATTTTTAAAAAGAGCAGATATGTGAGCTGTTCAATATAATCGCCATAGTCAACTCCATCATGGCGGAGAGTGTGGCAAAATCCCCAAAGCTTATTTACAACATCAGACATATTTTTTCCCTTTCCTGTGCTGCAACTGAATAATTTATTTCAGCAATCAGTGGTTCAAGCTTATCTTTAAATATTTTCTCCGCTTTGCTTTTACCTCCACGCTGTTCAAAAATAGGAGCATAGTCAAAATCCCCAAGTTCAATTGTAAGATTCTTTATAAGATGCTCCTGAATAAGACCTAACCAGTTTAGTTGCTCTTCATTAAAAGATTTTCCAGCCTTTACTTTTTCCATAGCTTCTGTGATTCTTTCCTCTGCTGTAAATATTGGTTCCTCTTTTTTTGCAGCATGTTTTACCATCGAGATAATGTCCGCAAGGGCTTTGTTATAGACAAGCTTATGTGCCTTTTGAAGCTCCTTTTCAGGGAATTTATTCAAAGAAAGTTTTTTACGAAGTTCATTGAGCGCATCTGTTTTCCATTCTTTAGGTCTTTCCAGTAAAATCTTAATCGCTTCAATATGCTCAGGATTTTCTTTTACAAATCTGGCAAAGGAATCAAGGTAGTCTTCTGGCTTTTGTCCATACGGTCCAAAATGTTCAATAATCTCTGAAGAGACTTCATCCGGAACATTATAGCCAACAATAAACTTCTTTTGCGCCCTCGGATAATTAATCAGCAAATCCTGAAAATCCTTGTTTCGTAGCAGATTCATTGTATTGGTAAAGTCATTCCTGATATTTTCAGTAAGCTTACCTGCAAATTTCCCTATATCTCCATCAGGAATAAAATTGGCAAATTTTGCTATTGCCTCGCCACTCATACTTCTCTCTATCCGGCGCAATCGCTTGACCAGAACTTTCGTATAATATTCCCTGTCTACATTCTGATAAATATTCTCTATAACCTGTTCTAATGGTATAGGTTCTTTTTGAGGAGGCTCTATTTTAAAGTCAGTAGTATTTTTGAAATATTCAATAAGAGTGCCGTCAAAACAATCAAAGATTGTAAAATGTTCTTTGTTTATCTCCTGACAAAGGCGGGTACCTCTTCCAAGCATCTGAACCCAGAGGATTCTTGATTTTACAGGCCTTAAAAACACAATAAATTCAAGACATGGAATATCAACTCCGGTTGTAAGCATATCAACTGTTACAGCAATTTTTGGGTTTGGACGATTTCTGAATTCCTTGATTTTCTGTAATGGACGGTCAACACTCGGGCTGCCTGTGATTTTCTGGACAAAATCGTCTCCTTGCCCGAATTCTTCACGGCAGATATTCACAAGCTGGTCAGCGTGTGATATATGGGGCAAATCATTTGCAGCAAAGATGAGTATTTTGGGAAAGCGTTCTGTTTTCTCTTCATGTTGATAGGCATATTTGGCTATTTCCTGAATAATCTTTTTATTGCTTTCAGGCGCAGTAATATTTCTTTCTACATCTTCAGTTGGAAACTCCCTTTCATCTTCTAGTTCATCATAAATTTCTTCACCTGTTTTTGTATCAACAAGGCCAACAGGGTCTCCTTCTTTCAAGAAGATTCCTTTCATCCTGACATTGGATTTTATTTTAACTGATTCATAATCAACCAGGAAACCATCCTGTATTGCCTGCTCAGTTGTGTAGCGATAGACAACTTCTTTAAAAAGTGAAAGAGAATGTGGCGCAGGTGTCGCTGTCAGCCCGATTTTTATGGCATCAAAATAATCCAAAACACTTCGCCAGATAGCAGTTTCACTAGCCGTATATCCGCGATGGCATTCATCTGCAATGATAACATCAAAGGCATGGATGGGAATATCCAGCTTCTGTGTATCCTCTTCATAGTCTGGATCGCTGCTGTCCTGAGCAAAGGCGTTTTCCCAGCCAAAAAGATTAATAGTCATTCTCTGGATAGTTGAGACATAGACAAAAGTATGTGTGTCCTGTGGTGAGGTAAGATATGCGTTTGGCAAGACTTTAGGGTCAAAGGGTTTGTCATCATCAAAGTCTTCGCGATGAAACTTCTGGCTATATACTTCATATTCCTGAGCAAATTTATTTCCTTTTGGAGTAGTAAAGGAGGCAAATTCTCGGACAGCCTGCGCCGCAAGGGCTCTTCTGTCAACAAGAAATAAAATCCTTCTTGCAGCTTTTGATTCAAGCAGATGATAAATTTGGGCAACAGTTGTAAATGTTTTCCCAGTGCCTGTTGCCATAGCAATAAGCATGGCTCTTTTACCTTTACAGATTGCTTCTTCAGTCTCCTCAATAGCCTCGCTTTGGTAGTAGCGTAATTTTTCAAGATTAAGAGGGTTATTACCAAGCCACTCATAACCATCATCCTTGTTATCATTAAAAAATTCATGGAGGGCATCGCCAGTGTGGAAGTTTGAGATTTGCCGTCTGATATTTTTTTCATTTCTAATATCAAGAAACCACACAATTTCTCCATTTGATGCGTAGAGAAATGGAACTCGAAAACCATTCCAGTTTCCTGAACCATTAAATGCACCCTTAGAATAACGCTTTGCCTGTTCCAAAACATTTTGGGGGTTAACGCTAACCTTTTTAGCTTCTATAATTCCTAATAATTTTCCCTTTGCAAAAAGCGCATAGTCAGCAGGACCATTGGCGGTTGGATATTCTTCAACGGCATGGCAATGGAGTGCAGAGGTATCTAAATTATCTCTATGTTTTATAATAGTCCATGCAGGATTAAGAGATTTTAGTTTCTTATTGATTCTGTCTCTTCTTGTTTGCCATTCAAGTTCTTCTGTCATTTAATGGCGTACCTTTTTAATAATTTGTAGGAAGAATTTTGTGCTGTTGTTTATGAGATTTTAATTTTGCAAAATCTAATCACTATCTAACTAAAGTTTCAAGCTATTTTTATAGGTGAGATGTTTGTTTTATATAAATTTTGATGATGTATGGCGAGTAGACCATGTTCTTATGTTACTTGAAGAAAGTTGATATTTTAATCCCGGCAAAAGCCTTTTCAACTGCTTTAAAAATAATCTCTGTAGTTTTAACACCGGATGCAGGTTTGTAGCTTTTCTCCAGCTATAGTGAACGGCATAAATAAGTTGACATGTTTCCGTAGGGCAACCCTTCAGGGTTGCTTATAGCAAGGCTAAAGCCTTGCCCTACTCCTATTTACTTTTAGCGTTTACTATAACTTTGGCTAAAATAAACCCACAGGAGAATAAGTCAAGAGAAAAGAGAGATTGCCTGTGACAGAGTTTTCTCTGGTAAACCGGCTGAAGAAAAGCTACATTGATACAGTGTCAGCGTTTAAGATTTCGGATTTATTTGGCACAAA
>MGDH01000015.1:0-13515 GCA_001790855.1 Candidatus Schekmanbacteria bacterium RIFCSPLOWO2_02_FULL_38_14
AGGATTCTTGCTTTTAACAAATATCCCTGCAATACAGAGATTATCTGATATTTTCTTTGATTTCTCTGAAAAGTATTTTCTAAGCGTCAAGCAACCATATTTTCACATAAGCTATCTTTTGGGTGCGGTTTTTATTCTTGTTCTTGCTTTAAACCGCAGAATAATGAGGTTCTGGTGCCGTGCCCTGTGCCCTCTCGGCGCCCTTATGGGGATTGCATCATGGTCATCAATCTTTGGAATGGAAAAAAAGCATGAGAGATGCACAGACTGCAACCTATGCCTTGTCCACTGCCAGGGAGCCTGCGAGCCAATCGGAAGGGTTAAATGGAAGGCGTGGGAGTGCCATATCTGCTTTAACTGCAGGGTTGTGTGTCCTGAGGACGTCATAAGATTCAAATTCTTCCCAAAGGATGAGGCAATTGAATCAGTCCCTGACCTCAGCAGGAGAAGAATTTTAAGAAGCGCTTCACTTGGCCTCATAATACTCCCCTTTTCAAGAGTAAGTGATGAATTTAAAGTTAATTACAATTCAAGATTAATCAGGCCTCCGGGCTCACTTGAAGAAAAAGAGTTTCTTGCAAGATGCATTAAATGCGGTGAGTGTATGAAAGTATGCCCGAACAATGCCATCCATCCATCGCTGCTTGAATCAGGAATTGAAGGAATCTGGTCCCCGATTATAATTCCGAGAATCGGTTACTGTGAATACACATGTGTCCTCTGCAGCCAGGTCTGTCCCACAGGGGCTATAAAGAAAATAACAGAGGAGGAAAAACTTGGAATAAAAACAAAGAAACCAATAAAAATCGGGCTTGCGTTTTACGACAAGGGGAGATGCCTTCCCTGGTCAATGGCAACCCCTTGCATTGTATGTGAAGAGTGGTGCCCGACTCCCAAAAAAGCTATATGGCTTGAAGAAACCCTTGTAACTTCTCCCTCAGGAGAAAAGATAAGGGTCAAGCTTCCCTATGTAAATCCTGAGCTCTGCAATGGATGCGGCGCTTGCGAAACAAAATGCCCAGTTGCTGACAGACCAGCAGTCTATGTTACAAGTATTGGCGAATCAAGGTCAAAAACAAACCAGATTCTGCTGAATCCATATGGAAAGAAGTAAAGGAGTGAATAGTCATTGGCAGGGTGGTGAAAAACTCAATGAATGTCATTGCGAGCGCAGCGAAGCAATCTCGGTTTCTTATAAATCAATTAATTTCAGATTGCTTCGTCACTTCGTTCCTCGCAATGACGGTTAAAAAAGAACTTTTTCAGCAACCTTTTAGCGAATAGTATTTAATGAAAATATTAAAGGAGGATTCTCAATGAAAAAAGGCTTTATTTTCTTTTTAATCTCCGTAGTTTTATCTATTTCCACGATTTCTTTTGCAGAGGAAGAACTCGTAAAACTTTTGCCAGAGCAAATGAAGGGAACACGTTTCAAAACCCCGTATGGGTATAAAATATATGATGACCGTTCTCTTTATGATTATATTGATGGCGGCGCCCCTTTCTACATTGACAAAGGATTCCTGAAATTAATCAACAACGAATATCTTGAGGGTGATGACTCTTTTATAGTTGATATCTATATGATGAAGGATGATAAAAGCGCAGCTAGCCTTTTTAATGCAGTCAAGAAGAAAGACGCAAAGCCGCTCAGGATTGGAAAAGAAGGACAGGAAGGAATAAATCAGGTTGAATTTTTTCAGGATAAATATTTTGTAAGAGTGGCTGCATTTAAAACTGACACCAAAACTAAAGACACAATAAAAAAATTTGCCGAAACGACTTTATCAAACATTACTAACCGTTCAGCAAAACAGAAAAAGAAATAACTCTATATCCTCAGGAGAACAGCTATGAACTCTTCACGGAGAAGTTTTATTAAAAAATCATTTCTCGGCTCTGCATTTCTCGCTGGTTCAAAAATATTAGGAATACCCGCAGATGAACTATTCGCTTCCGATGAAAAAGTTGCAGTTCAACTGAGAAAGGGGATTGGAAATCTATTTTTAAAAAACGGCAAACCATTATTAATTGCTGTTGAAGGCAGCAATAAAACAGAAATGCTTAAAAAAGGAATTGAAAAGCTTGGAGGTTTTGACAAACTGGTTAGAGGAAGAAACGTTATTCTGAAACCAAACGTTGTTGCGCCGGGTCCCTACCCAGTTTCAACCGACCCTGATTTCCTCATTGCTGTAGGAAAAACAGCAATTGATGCAGGAGCAAAGAAGGTTTCAATATTTGATTCTCCCGGACGCTCCGAACGTATTTTCAAACTAATGAACCTTTATGAAAAAACCGCAGGAACTGGAATAGAATTATTACCTATTGATGCAACTGTTGCCAAATTCTTTGTGGCTGTTAAAAATCCCGCATGGGAGATAATGAAAGAAATCAGCATATCAACACATTTGAAAGAAGCTGACGTAATCATAAATGTTCCTGTGGTTAAACGCCATCTTGAAGCCGGTTTCAGCTGCGCAATGAAAAACCATTTCGGTTCTGTCTACGGACCAAACCGCTGGGACCCCCATGCAAAACTCCACAAAGGCGGCTCGTTTAACACATGGGATGAGTCATTTAAGGTTCCATTCAAAAAAATCGCTGCAGAGTTTTCAGATGCTGTCAGGTGCGAGCTAAATATAGTTGATGCGCAGCATCTTCTTATAAAATCAGGGCCTCTTCTTGACGGAGCCGAAATAAAAAAGGATGTGAACAGGCTTATTATTTCCGGAGATATAGTTGCAACTGACGCATACTGTTCATCACTTATGGTTAAGCATGATACAACCTACTCAACTGACTTATGGGAACCTGCAATAAAATATGGTGAAAAGCTCGGACTTGGAATATCAGATATTAAGAAGGTTGAATTAATTGAAATATAAAAAATATTTTCTACTTAGAAATGGATTCTATTGCCTTACGTGTCAGAGCAAATTCTGGATTTATTCTTAAAACAGTCTTAAATTTCTCTTCTGCTTTGTTTAATAAACCCATGTCTCTATACACAACTCCAAGGTTAAAATGGGCTTCTGCGTAATCTGAAAAAACCTCTTTTGCCTTTTTTCGCTGAGCTTTTTCTTCCATAATTTTTTTTAATCAAATTATAATAAAAACTCTTTTGGCAAAATAATCATTTGCTAAGCTTATTAAAAGTATTATAATACCAAAATATTTTCAATAAATTAAGAATTTTTATAAAGGTTTTATAAAATGAAGCGTGAAAATTTTCTTCCCTTTTCTCTGCCTACTATTGAAGAAGATGAGATTTCTGAAGTTGTGGACTCTTTGCGTTCAGGATGGATAACTACCGGTCCTAAGGTAATAAGGTTTGAAGATGATTTTAAAAAGTATATTGGCTCACCTCATGCAATAGCTGTTAACTCAGGAACAGCAGGGCTTCACATATCTCTCATGGCTTCAGGAATATGTGACGGAGATGAAGTTATCACAAGCCCGATGACCTTTGCAGCTACCATAAACACTATTGTTTTGCAGAGAGCAAAACCGGTTTTTGTTGATATAGACCCGGATACGTTTAATATTGATACTGAAATAATTGAAAAGAGAATAACCAGAAGGACAAAAGCGATAATCCCAATCCATATTGCAGGGCAACCCTGCAATATGGATAAAATCATGAATATTGCTAAAAAATATAATCTTATTGTTATTGAAGATGCTGCTCACGCAGTTGGAACTGAGTACAAAAAAATAAAAATTGGCAATATCAGCGATCTTACTGTTTTCAGTTTCCACCCAATAAAAAACATGACTACAGGTGAAGGCGGAATGATAACGATAAAAGATGAAGTGATTGCTGATAAACTCAGGCTATTGAGGTTTCACGGAATAAGCAAAGAGGCATGGAAACGCTACGGGAAAGAAGGTTCCCCTCAGTATGAAATCCTCCTGCCCGGATTAAAATACAATATGCTTGATATCCAGGCAGCAATGGGAATTCACCAGCTAAAAAAACTGGACAGATTTATAGAAACAAGAAAAAATATTGCGCAGAAATACGACAAGGCATTGAAAGACATTCCAGAAGTAATCATTCCCGGAAGAGTTGATTATGAGTGCCTCCATGCCTGGCATCTCTATATAATAAAACTCAGGCTTGAAATGCTCAAAATCAGCAGGAATGAATTTATTGAAGAATTAAAAAAGGAAAATATCGGAACAGGCATACATTTTACCGCTGTTCATCTTAACCCCTTTTACGAAAAAGAGTTTGGGTTTAAAAGAGGGGATTTTCCAAATGCTGAATTTGCCTCTGACAGGATAATCTCTATTCCGCTTTACCCGCGAATGAAGGATGAAGACGTTGATTACGTGATAGACAAAATAAAAAAGATTGTGAAATTAAACAAGAGATAATATAAATAATAAAACTTACAATAAATTACTTTAAGAAAAATGGAAGAAAAACAGGAAATAACAGCAGATAAAAAGAATCATCAATCACCTTACCTTAGCATAGTAGTCCCTGTTTGCAATGAACAGGAAAACCTCGCTCATCTCTACTCAAGATTAAAAAAGACCCTTGATAGCCTCAACTCATCATATGAAATCATTTTCATTGATGATGGCAGCAGGGATAAGTCATGGGACATCCTTGAGGATTTCAGGAACAAGGATAATCTTATAAAAATATTTCAATTTAACCGCAACTATGGTCAGCATACAGCAATTCTTGCAGGTTTTGAACTGTCAAGAGGAGAAGTAATTGTAACCATAGACGCAGACCTTCAGAACCCTCCTGAAGAAATTCCCAAGCTTTTAAAAGAGATTGAAAATGGCCATGACGTTGTTGGAGGATTGAGAAAGAACAGAAAAGACCCTTTTTTAAGAAAATTTATATCCAAGGTAGGTAATAAGGTTCTTGCAAAAATAACTGGAATAAAGCTTAAAGATTACGGGTGCATGTTGAGGGCTTACAGGAAAGAAGTGGTAAAAAGGATATGCGATGTCAATGAGTTCTCAAGTTTTTTTATTCCGGCGCTTGCTTACACATATGCCAACAATCTGATAGAAATCGTTGTAGAACATAATGAGAGGCTTGAGGGAAAATCAAAATATAACTTATTAAAACTTGCAAAGCTTAATTTTGACATTCTGACAAGTTTTTCTCTTATACCAATTCAGATTATAACACTTTTAGGCTTCTTTATTGGTCTGACCGGAGGAACATTTGGGGGAATCCTTATCCTTTTAAAAATATTTTTCAATGCATCAAACGGATTTCTTACCCTTATTTCTATCCTTGCAGCGTTTACAGGACTTCAGGTTTTCCTTCTTGGATTAATAGGTGAATATATTGGAAGAATCTATGTTGAGGTAAGGAAAAGGCCCCGTTATATTATCAACGAAAAAAATAATTCTTGAAAATGCGAATATTAGTTTTTGGTTATCACAATGTTTGCCATGTATGTCTTGAAGAACTTCTCAGACTTGATGAAAACGTAATTGGTATTGTAACCCACAGCGATGACCCAAATGAAAATATATGGTTTAAATCAGTTTATGAATTAGCTGCTAAAAACAATATTCCTGTTTTTTCCCCTTCTGATGTAAAAGAAGACAGTTTTTATGAAACAGTAAAGAAACTTGATCCGGAGATAATTTTTTCATTTTACTATCGCTATATTATACCTGAGAAGATTCTGAAAATACCTCGCTATGGTTCCATAAACCTCCACGGTTCCCTGCTTCCAAAGTACAGAGGGAGATGCCCTGTTAACTGGGTATTGGTAAATGGCGAGAAAATAACAGGTGCGACACTTCACTATATGGAAAAAAGTCCTGACACAGGAGATATAATCTCTCAGAAAGAGGTGCCAATTTCAGATAATGACGATGCCTTTACACTCTTTAATAAAATTACTGAAGCAGCAAATATCCTTTTTAATGAAACATGGCCTCTCATAAAATCAGGGAAATCTAAGAGGATTCCCCAGGACCCGGCAAAGGCAACATATTTTTCAGGAAGGAAACCTGACGACGGACTGATAGACTGGAAAAAAAGTTCAGAAGAAATTCATAACCTGATACGTGCAGTCACACACCCCTATCCCGGAGCATTTACCTTTTATAAAGGGAAAAAGCTATTTATCTGGAAATCAGTATTGATATCAGATATAGATAACTGCAATAAACTCTCAGGAACAATCTTAAAAATTGATAGTGTAAACGGGATGGTTGTCAAAACAGGTACTGATTGCATTGGAATTAAGTCCCTTCAATTTCAGGAAGAAGAAGAGATAAGAGAAAAAAAACTATATAAATATTTCTCTCATACAGAGGGAAAACTTCTCGGAAATTAAATAAATAAGGAGGATTTTCATTGAAAGTATTAATTACAGGAGGAGCAGGTTTTCTGGGGTCCCATCTTGGAGATGCGTTTCTCGCAAAAGGCGATGAGGTCTTTGTTCTTGACCAGGCAAAGGATTTTAAAATCAGGCATAATCTTGGAAACCCAAAGTTCCATTACTTCCAGGACTCAATCCTTAACGAAGAAATACTCGACAGTCTTGTTTTTAAAACAGACCTTATTTATCATATGGCTGCTGTGGTCGGTGTGGAACACTATGTTGGAGACCCATATAATGTCTTAAATGTAAATATCAACGGAACGCAGAACGTCCTGAAGGCTGCTTTCAAATACAACAAGAAGATTATATTCACTTCCACCTCTGAAGTTTATGGCAGGAACCCGAAGGTTCCATTCAGCGAAGACGACGACAGGGTTCTTGGTTCCACAAGAATAGACAGGTGGTGCTATTCCACATCAAAGGCAGCAGGAGAACATTTCTGCTTTGCCTATTATAAAATGGGTTTGCCTGTTGTAATTTTAAGGTATTTCAATGTTTACGGACCAAGACTTGATAAAATTGATGTGGGAAGAATATTAACTATTTTTATGGGGCAGATTTTAAGAAATGAACTCCTCTCTGTCATAGGTGACGGGATGCAGACGAGGTGTTTTACTTATATAGACGACGCAATAAAGGCAACCGTCGCAGCAGGGTTATTAAAGGAGGCTGAAGGAAAGATATTCAATGTCGGGGATGAAAAAGAAACTACAATTAAAGAACTGGCAGAGAGAATGATAAAAATCTCAGGAGCAAATACTACCATAAAATATGTGACAAAAGAATCAGTATACGGAGACAGCTATGAAGATATACAAAGGAGGGTTCCAAAGGTAGAATTAATGAACAATATTTTAAAAGTCCACGCAGAAACTTCTCTTGACGATGGGTTGAGAACGACAATCGAATGGTTTAGAGCCATAGGGAAAAACTTTTAGAAACTGGAAAAGATGAACCTCAGCATAAAAGTTGATGTGGATACCTATCAGGGGATGAAAGAAGGAGTTCCTAACCTTTTAGAAATTTTCGGAAAGATGAAAATCAGGGCTTCATTTTTTATTGCTATGGGCCCTGACAATTCAGGAAAAGCAATCAAAAGAATTTTCAGAAAAGGTTTTTTAAATAAAATGCTCCGCACAAAAGCCCCGAGTGCATACGGGATAAAAACTCTATTATACGGCACTCTCCTCCCGGCACCTCTTATTGGAAAAAACTTTGATGCTCTGTTTCTGGAAATAAAAAATTCAGGGCACGAAGTCGGTATTCACGGGTACGACCATGTAAAATGGCAGGATGAACTGGATTTCATGAATTATAACGAATTTAAGGATGAGTTTAAAAAAGCTGTTGACGAATATATACGCATATTCAAAACCAACCCCACCTCATCAGCTGCCCCTGCATGGAAATGTAATGAAATAAGCTTTTCAATTGAAGATGAAAACAACCTTCTCTATCACAGCGACACAAGAGGGGAGCATCCCTATTTCGTTAAATTCTCATCTTCAATTTTCAAAACCCTTGAGATACCAACTACCCTTCCAACGCTTGATGAGATTTACGGTCTTGAAGGCTTCTCAGAAAATAACATAATCCCCTTCTATCTCTCTCAGCTTAATAACGACAAATTGAATGTTCTGACCATCCATGCTGAAATGGAAGGAAAATGGAAAAAAGAGCTTTTTGAGGAATTTCTAAAAAAAACATCTGAACTTAACTGCAATTTTATTACACTGGAAAAAGCGGCGGGGAAATTAATGGCTTCAAAAGAAAATATTCCTGTCTGCGAAGCATCGCAGTCGGTTATACTTGGAAGAAGCGGCAAGGTCTTCTGCCAAAAACCCTGAATAATGTCTCCAACACACTCTTTTTCAAAAATATATGGAAGAAAACTCAATAAATTCTCACGAAAATAGAATAATCTCTTTATTGCTTATAATCAGCATAATACTCCTTGGCACTTTCCTTCGGATTTTTATGTTAGGAGATATTGGATTTTGGGGAGATGAGATCCAGTCAGTATCATTTGCTAAAAAAAATATATCAACACTGCTGCAGTACATCTCGAAAACAGAATTCTCCCCTCCCTTAAACTACATAGTCCTCCACTTTGCATCTTATTTTGGGAAAAGCGAATTTATATTCAGGCTTCCTCTTGCCCTTTCAGGCATAATAACAATTTATGTAATTTACAAACTTGGCAGCCTGCTTTTTACATCTAAAGAGGGACTGGTAAGCGCATTTTTGCTTGCAATCTCCCCTTTCCATACCCTCTATTCGCGCGATGCCAGAATGTATTCACTGTTCACTCTTTTCTCTTTATCTTCATATCTGTTTTTTTATCTCGCATCAAAAAATAATAAATTGTTTCTATGGATATTATATTCTTTCAGCATCACCCTTTCTCTTTACACTCACTACTTTATGGTTTTTGTAATATTTTCCCAATTTATCATTGTCTTTATCTTTATCTCTGAAGGCGCTCAGTTTTTTGGACGAATAGCCTCAAAATTCTTTTTATCACTCGCTTTTTCTTTCCTGCTCTTTCTACCATGGATTCCATCATTGATCCGACAGTTATCTATCAATCAGCAATTCATCACAAAAGTATCAGTATCAGGAGTTCTCCTGTGGATAATTGATGAAACTTTCAGATGGCTTGGAACAGGAACATTACCCGGAATGTTTTTCTTCTTGCTGATTGTTGCCTCAGGAATTCTTTTTTCTATTAAAACCTTCAGGCACCAGACCTTCCTCCTTTTATCTGCATTCTCAATCCCAATACCTTTTACAATTTTTCTTGTAATATTTCGCAACTGGCTTTTTCAGCCAAGATACATCCTTTTCATACTCCCATTTTATTTAGTCCTTGCTGCGAGAGGAATATGCGAAACAGGAACTAGATTAAAACGCTTTAAAATAAAAGAATCTTTATCAATTTTTCTGCTGCTAGTAACTATATTCTATCTTTCACTTTCTCAGGTAGAAAATATCTTCTCCCTTGAAAAAGAAAACTGGAAAGATGCTGCTTCATATATCTCCAGAAATATGCACCACAAGGAACTTCTTATTGTTCAGCCGTCATGGGGTTTCTGGGCACTTGATTATTACAAGAGCTTGAATTATTCTGATACATCGTTAGCAGATGAGAATATAAAAAAAACCGGTGTATGGTTTGTAAAACCCTATGATGGCAAGCCAGGAAAAGATTTAGAGAAAACCACTGGTTCACCTTTTACACTGAAAAGAAGCTTTAAAGGATGGAATACAATAAATATTTGGTATTCCTCTTCAAATCTCGAAGAATTAAACTTTCCATTTTTATCGTTTCGCAATACAAATAAAATGGAAAATAAATATGATAGAGAATTTAAAATGGACTGGTCATGGTTTTCATCATCTGGCAAATCTCCAAAGTATTCATTCTCAGAAAATTCTTTTATCCTGGTTTCAAAATCTCCGTTAAAAAACTATCTGCTTTTATCATCTCCGATTCTGCTTTCAGATTCTGACTCAGCTATAAATCATAAATCTTTTAATGGCTTATACTGCTCAGCGAGAATCAAAGCATCAAGCCGCAAAATATTACCCAGAATGGACTTATACTTTTATAACAAAAATAAGGAAAATATATCTATTGCTGGATTGGAAACTAAAGGTTTTATGACAGGCGATTTCACCCACTGGGGATGGATAAGCGAACCTGTAAATATTCCCAGCAATGCGTTTTTCGTTAAAGTAGCTTTTGAAATACCTGAGATTGATAACGAAGGCGAATGGGTGATGTTTGATAATATTAAATTCTACGGTTTTAGCTCCAGTCCTTAGAATCAAGTTTTAAAAATCTTTTCTTGAAAAGAAAAGCCAAATTCCAAAACCCGTCACCCCAGAGGTTTAACTTGCTGTCATCTTCCCTCTTGACATAATAAAATTCAATTGGAATCTCTCTTGTTTTTAAATCCATGTTTTAAAAAACTACTGATTCTTTTCGTTATAGATAAAAAATATTTCATATATTGATTTTCCATGGAATATAATAGGCTAAAATCTGCAAATTATTTGAAAATATCAGAAGCCCTATTATAACCAGCAACAATCCAGAAATTATTTCAATCTTTCTAAAATGTTTTTTTATGGATTTGAAAAGTTTAAGGAATGTGTTCATTGCAATTGCAGTAATTAAAAACGGAATCCCAAGCCCTAAAGAATAGACCGACAGGAGTAAAATCCCCTGCAAGACTGTATCCCTTGTAGAAGCAAGGGCTAAAATTGCGCCAAGAATCGGACCAATGCATGGAGTCCATCCAAATGCAAAGGCAAATCCAACAAAAAACGAGCCTGCAATCCCGTAAGTTTTTTTCCTGACATTAATCCTTTTTTCAATATCAAGAAATCTTATCCTGAAAATTCCCATCGTATGAAGACCAAATATTATAATTATTATTCCTGCAAGCTGAGTAAAAAGTGATAATTTTGAAAGCAAAAACTTTCCGGCTATTGTGGCAGATGCACCAAGCACCACAAATACAATGGAAAATCCTGCTATAAAAAAAATGGAATTCAAAGTAACTTTGTTTAAATTCTTTTTACCTTCCACTCCTTCTTTGAACTCTTCCATTGATATGCCTGATATAAAGGATATATAAGCAGGTATGAGCGGAAGCACGCACGGCGAGATAAAAGAAAATATTCCTGCAGCAAAGGCTGTAATAAACTCAATGTTATTATTCACCTACATATTCCTTTAATCTTTTAACTTCATCTTTACTTGCTAAAATAACCAGTGTTGAATCTGACTTAATTATTATATCAGGTCCGGGATTGTAAATAAAATCATCTCCTTCAGATTCACGGATTGCAAGCACAGGTATGCCAAACTCTTCATAAACGCCTATCTCTTCTAACCTCTTTCCTATGGCTTTAGATCTCTCAGAAATTTTCACTTCTTCAAATCTGTATATCTCATCTCTCTCTCTCAGCATTTTATCAAGGAAAGTAACAACATGAGGCCTTACCATTTCAGAAACCATCCTTAATCCGCCAATGGCGTTCGGAGACACTACTGAATCAGCTCCTGCTTTAATCATCTTTGACCTTGATTGCGGATCAATCACTTTTGCAATAATTCTGATATTCTTGTTCAGTTCTCGCGCTGTAACTGTTACAAACAGATTGTCTTTATCATCAGGAAGGGCTGTCGCAATCCCTTTTGCGTGCTTTATGCCTGCTTTCAGAAGTATATCATCATCAGTTGCATCTCCTATTATGTAATGGAATTTCCCCTCTTTTTTAATCCGCTCAAAATTTTCATCCTCCTTGTCTATAACTACAAAGTCTCTCCCTGTTACAAGCAGTTCTTCAATTATAAAAAACCCTGTTGAACCTGCACCGCAAACAATGAAATGTCCCCTTTTTTTCTCAATCTCTTTTTCCATTTTTTTCCTCCATAAAACCTTTGTAAGGTCTCCCTCAACAATAAAAGCTGTAATAGTACTCATTCCATAAAGAAGAACACCCATTCCTGAAAATATAAGAAAAATTGTATATATCCTTCCTGCAGGGTTATGGCTTAAATCAAATATTTCACCATACCCAACAGTTGCAATAGTAATAATTGTCATATAAGCACAATCAAGAAGACTCCAGTAATTGTCTGTTGCTATTCCTACAATCATATAGCCTGATGTTCCAATAACAATTACTGCAACTATTAAAAAAACAGCCTGAAATATCCGTTGCATTTCTTTACCTCTCCTGAAACCATTATTTGAAAAAATTAACTCAAAATAGACTTACAGTCAATCACTTGCTTACACTAATTTTTAATTTAAACTGAGTCTCAAAAAACTTCAATAAAAATAAGCGGTTACAATTCGTTTGACTTTTTTAAAAACAGCTTGATATTAATGTTATGTAGCTACAGGCTTTAGCCTGCGAAAAATTATTCTCACTAAGTTAGAAACACATGGAACAGATAAGAAAAAAAAAGAGGCGTGCAGCTTCATATTCTATAATAAGCAATTCTACCCTTATTGTACTAAAAGGTATTGCAGGCTTCGTCACTGGCTCTATTAGTATAATCGCTGAATCAATTCATTCCGCAGTAGATCTTTTAGCTGCTGTAATCGCTTATGTGGCAGTTAGTTATTCAAGCAATCCTCCAGATAAAAAACATCCTTATGGCCATGGAAAGATTGAGAATATAGCAGGAGCTATAGAAGCAATTTTAATATTTGCTGCAGCTGGATATATAATATATGAATCGATTTTGAAAATGACCAAAGGGTTTGAGCTGGAAGCACTCGGATTGGGAATATTTGTTATGTTTATTTCAGTAGTGGTTAATATCCTTGTGTCTCGGTATCTTTTGAAGGTCGCACGTGAAACTTCATCAATTGCCCTTGAAGCTGATGCTGCTCATCTTACAACAGATGTATATACTTCATTAGGAGTTTTTGCAGGGCTTTTTGCTGTCAAATTGACAGGCTATAATATTCTTGACCCGATAATTGCCATAGCTGTAGCACTCTTTATTATAAGAGCTGCATATCTGATAACCAAAAAAACTGTTCTTGATCTTGTAGATTATTCAATTCCTGATGAAGAGGCTGAAAAAATCAGAAAAATTCTCAAAGAGCATCAGGATAAGTTTATAAGCTATCATAAATTCAGGTCAAGAAAATCAGGCAGTGAAAGACAGATTGACTTACATCTTGTAATGGCAAACGGAATAAGCCTCAGTGATGCACATAAATTCTGCACTCATATCGAGAAGGATATTGAGAGAATTCTTCCAGGTTCAATAGTTACAATCCACGTAGAACCAGCATAGGGAAAATCCTAAATACTAAATCCGAAATCCTAAACAAATTCAAATGACCAAAATTCAAATCTCAAAGCAGTTCAGAACATTGAAATTTTGAATTTTGATATTGTTTAGGATTTAGATATTAGAATTTAGAATTTTTATTCTGATGCTATCCACTCCGTCTCCCCTATCCCTTTTGCAAAACAGATGTAGCGGACTTTCTTTGGAGTGATTTTTATCAGCTTCATCAACTGCGGCGGCGGTGGGTTTATCCCCTTCATCTCCTTTTTAAAGCTCTCAATCTCTTCTTTGAAAAGCTGAAAGGCTTTCATT
>MGDH01000015.1:13529-85010 GCA_001790855.1 Candidatus Schekmanbacteria bacterium RIFCSPLOWO2_02_FULL_38_14
CTGAACAGTATAGATTTTTGCCTCTCCCTCATAATTTATTCCCCTCACAGCCCTCATAGTTCTATGCGGAGAATATATGCTCAGTGCAACTCTCGAATTTTCCCTGATGTTATCAATCTTTCCTCCCCCCTCAGTCATTATGTAAATTGTCATTCCGTCATTTTTGTAATCAACTGCTGTTGCCCTTGGCACACCTTCTTTATTTACAGTACAAAGAACACAGACATTGTTTAATTTAAGATAATTTACAATTTCATTTTCCAGCTCTTCACGGCTCGGTTTTGCAGGCTCAAGGCCCAATCCCTTCATATAGGAATCAAGAATTTCTTTTTTCAACTCCGGAGTGAGTTCCATTAACAGATCCTCCTTTTCATTAAATCAGTTTATTTCTCTCAAAATCACCCTTGCAGGCGCGCCATCTCCTCCACTAATTTTAAGTGGCAGGCATATAAGCTCATATTCTCCCTGTGAAACTTTTAAAAGATTAATCCCTTCAAGGAGAATGACTCCGTTTCCCAGCAATATATGGTGGGCAGGAGCGCCTGGTATCCCAAAACCCTCAACAGAGAGGTAGTCTATTCCAAGCAGTTTAACTCCTGCTTCTACAATAAATTTAGCTGCCTTATCAGTTATGTAAACAAATTCCTTAAAGAATTTTTTCCTTCTCTCCCAGATTTTAGAGTTTGTTGTCTTGAATAAAACTCTCTCTTTTCCTTCCAAATTCAGTTTATTAATATCTTTTATATTGATTTTCTTCTCAGCATCTATTTCAAATACCCATGCCTTTCCTATAAAAATCCCCAGCGGAATTTCATCCATTTTCTTCCCCTTTTTAAGAAAATGGTAAGGAGCATCTACATGGGTACCGGTATGAGACCCAAATGAAATGCGCGACACATTGCAGGAACTTCCCTTTGAAATCTGGCGGTTTGGTCTTATCTTGACTTTCGGGTCTCTTGGCCATGCATGCATCCCCTCAAAAATAGGAACTGAGATATCGTAAATTTTCATCAGTTTCTTTCAGAAAAGAGTCGAAAATAACTTACCTATTCAGAGGTTGAAGTTAGTTCTGAAAATTTCGCCACTAAGACAGTTCTTAATCATGCTATTTGCTCGCTGTCAATTATAATTTTGAATTCTTGCTTTTCCTTAGAGCTTGTTAAAAGAGAAAATGTTAACTCCTTCAATCCTCTTGCAAAACTTAACGATTTTCAGGAAGCAGGTCGTATATTGTATAAATGAGGCCTAATTAATTTCTGTACAATCAGTAGGTATAAAGCCCCAAATCAGCGGCGCGGTTGTATCGCGTCCGCTGGAGCGATTTATTAAATTGAAGCAATCTGGTACAAGGCAGTTTGATTGATTTGGACTTCCTGAGATATATCTTAATTGCCGAGAGCCGGAATCGAACCGGCACAGAGCTAAGCTCCGAGGGATTTTAAGTCCCTTGCGTCTACCAATTCCGCCATCCCGGCAAGAAATTGTTTCAATGCCTTTTCTTATAGACAATAAAATTAAAAGTCAAATTCTTTTTTATGACCTGCATTAGCAAGTTAAAAACAACAGCGGTTAATAGCAACGTTAAAATGTAATGTTGCAAAAAAATATAGACTTTTTAAAAGTACTTTTGTATATTTCAAAATCTGAATAGGCACGTAGCTCAGCGGTAGAGTGCTGCCTTGACACGGCAGAGGCCAGGGGTTCGACACCCCTCGTGCCTATTAATTAATTTTATGAGGAGAAAAAAGAGAAAATAAATCTTATGAGTCAAGTCCAGATCGCCCTTGAGGATGGCAGAACACACACAGTCTCATCAGGAAAATCAGTAGCAGAAATTCTTTCTTCTATTAATTCAAAATCCTTGGAAAATATCATTGCATGCAAGGTTGATGGTGCCCTTGAGGATTTAAGTTATATAGTTGACAAAAACATATCCTTAGAGACAATTTCAAAAAACTCTCAGGAAGGCCTTGAAATCCTGCGCCACAGCACTTCCCATATAATGGCTCAGGCGGTTAAGGAACTTTACCCTGAAACCAAAGTCGCAATTGGTCCGGCAATAGAAAACGGATTCTACTACGACTTTGACAGAACTACCCCTTTCACTCCACAGGACCTTGAAAAAATAGAAAATAAAATGGAAGAAATAATCAGGTCAGGTTCTGCGTTCAAAAAAAATATATTTAAAAAAGAAAATGCAATAAAATATTTCCAGTCAAAAGGTGAAATCTATAAGGTTGAGCTTTTGGAAGAAATTCCTCAGGGAGAGGTTACTGTTTATGAGCAGGGAAGTTTCACAGACCTTTGCCGCGGGCCCCACATTCCTAAAACCTCATTTGTTTCCTCATTCAAACTTCTCAGTGTAGCCGGAGCCTACTGGCGGGGCAATGAAAAAAAACAGATGCTTCAGAGAATCTACGGAATATCCTTTTTTGATTCCTCAGAGCTTGAAAACTATTTAAAAAACTTAGAAGAAGCAAGAAAAAGAGACCACAGAAAGATTGGAAAAGAGCTTGAACTCTTCAGCATTCATGATGAAATTGGGCCTGGTCTGGTTGTATATCACCCAAAAGGTGCAATGCTCAGAACAATGCTTGAAGATTTTGAAAAAAAAGAGCACCTGAAAAGAGGATATCAGATAGTAATTGGTCCGACTCTTTTAAAATTAGACCTATGGAAACAATCAGGGCATTATGACAACTACCGTGAGATGATGTATTTCACAGAAATAGAAGGACAAACTTACGGAATAAAACCTATGAACTGTATTTCCCATATGCTGATATACAAGAGCAAGACAAGGAGCTATCGTGACCTACCTTTAAGGTTTTTTGAACTTGGAACTGTTCACCGCCATGAAAAATCCGGTGTCCTTCATGGGTTGCTTAGAGTAAGAGGGTTCACACAGGACGATGCTCACATACTTTGTACTCCTGAACAACTTCAGGATGAAATCTCAGGAATTATTGACTTTGTTGATTATGTGATGAGAATATTTAAATTTGAATATATATTAGAATTAAGCACAAAACCTGAAAAATCCATTGGCAGTGATGAGGATTGGAAAAGAGCTACCAATGCTCTGGTTTCTGCCCTTAATAAAAGAGGGCTAGGATTTGAGACATGTGTTGGAGAGGGAGCATTTTATGGCCCTAAAATAGATATAAAACTTAAAGATATACTTGGAAGACTATGGCAGTGTGCAACAATCCAGTGTGATTTTGCTCTTCCTGAAAGATTTGACCTCTCCTACACAGACCACGATGGAAAACCATACAGGCCTGTAATGCTCCATCGTGTAATACTGGGTTCAATGGAAAGATTCCTTGGGATTTTAATAGAACATTTTGCTGGAGCTTTCCCAACCTGGCTTGCTCCGGTTCAGTCAAGAATATTGACAATTACCAACAAAGTAGACCAGTATGGAGAGAAAATAAAAAGTTTGCTAATCAATGAAGGAATCCGTTGCGAATTTGATTCAAGAAATGAAAAAATTTCATTCAAAATCAGAGAAGCACAGCTTCAGAAAATTCCTTATTTTCTTATAGTAGGAAAAAGGGAGGAAAAAGAAGAAACAGTTTCAGTAAGGCTTAGAGACGGAAGAGACTTAGGTTCTACCCCCATTTCAGAAGTAATCAGAATGATTAATAACGATATTACTTCAAAGAAACTATTACCAGGAGGTGATATAGTATAATCAAAAGAGTAAGAGTCAATGAGAAAATAATTGCTAAGGAGATAAGAGTAATTTCATCATCAGGTGAGCAGCTTGGAATCCTTACACCTGCTGAAGCATTAAAAATTGCCCAAAACGAAGGGTTAGACCTTGTAGAAATAGCTCCATCAGCAAACCCTTCTGTATGCAAAGTTATGGACTATGGTAAATTTTTATTTCAGCAGAAAAAGAAATCACACGATTCAAGAAAGAAACAAAAGATTTTCCATGTCAAAGAGGTAAAGTTAAGGCCTAAAACAGAAAAACACGATATCGAATTTAAAACAAAGCATATAGAAAGATTTCTGAAGTTAGGTGATAAGGCAAAGGTTATAGTAATGTTCCATGGAAGAGAGTTGGCTTACACCAATATTGGAAGAGAAATACTTGGGAAAATAGCAGACGCTGTAAAGGAACTTGGTGTAATTGAGCAACCTCCAAGGCTTGAAGGAAGTAACATGACTATGATTCTGAGCCCAAAACATAACTAAAGAAAAGATAACTGGATAATATAAATAGTTTGGTTCTTTAATAGTCTAATTTCTTATCATCTTCAGGTTTCTAACGAGAATAAACTAATTATTTGCCAATGATCTTTTAGAGCAACCAGGACAAATGATTCAAAAAGCATTTAAAGGCATAGGTGTTTCTCCAGGAATAGTAATCGGAAAGGCTTATCTCCTAAACCGTGAAATTGAATCAATTCCGAAGTATAGGCTTGGAGAACACGAGAAAGAAAAAGAAATTCAGCGTTTTAAAGAAGCAATCAATCTTTCAATCAGTCAGATTAAAAGCATCAAGGAACGTCTTTCCAAGGCTCTCGGGCAGGAACATGTCTACATTTTTGATGCCAAAATATTGATGCTTCAGGACGAAACGCTTCATAAAAAGGTTACAGAAAACATAATGCATAAGAAAATGAATGCAGAGTGGGCTCTTTCAGAATCTATCGGGGATCTGGTCAATATTTTTTCTAGCTTTGATGATGAATATTTAAAAGAACGAAGAACTGATATTGATAATCTTGGTAAAAGGATACTTGCAAACCTTATGGGACATGAACATGAAAGTATATCAGACATTAAAGAAAAGGTTATAGTTATTGCTCATGACCTTGCCCCTTCAGACACAGCCCAGATGCAGAAAGACAAGGTAACTGCCTTTGCCACTGATATTGGTGGTAAAACCTCGCATACAGCTATTATGGCAAGATGCCTGGAAATCCCTGCTGTCGTAGGTTTGGAAAATATAACTAACTATGCTAAAAACGGAGATAATATTATTGTTGACGGAAACTCTGGAGAAGTTCTGATAAATCCGGATGAGCACACATATCAAACCTATTTAGAAAGGCAAATTGAATTTAATGTTTTTCAGCAGGACCTTTATAAGTTAAAGGATTTACCTGCAGTGACTTTGGATGGTCAAAGAATAAACATAACTGCTAATATCGAACTGTCAAAAGAAATTGATGCTGTTACAGACCATGGTGCTGATGGAATAGGGTTGTACAGAACGGAATTTTTATATTTAAACCGAAAAACTCTTCCTTCTGAAGAAGAACAGTTTGAAAACTACAGAGTTGTTGCAAAAAAAATTGCACCACTTCCTGCTATTCTTCGCACTCTTGACTTAGGAGGCGACAAATTCCTTTCCCACTTGGACCTTGCAGAAGAAATGAATCCTGCTATGGGTCTCAGGGCTATAAGGTTCTGCCTTGACCAACCATGGATTTTCAAAACTCAGCTAAGAGCAATTTTGAGGGCAAGTATTTATGGCAACCTGAAAATAATGTATCCTATGATTTCTGGAATCAATGAATTAACAAAAGCCAATTCAATACTTGAAGAGTGCAAAAAAGAATTAAGGAAAGAAGGAAAACCGTTCAACGAAAACATTCCGGTTGGAATAATGATTGAAGTCCCAACCGCTGCCCTGACTGCAGATATTCTTGCAAAAGAAGTCGATTTTTTCAGTATTGGAACAAATGACCTGATCCAGTATTCACTCGCTATTGACCGCGTAAATGAAAAAGTAGCATATCTTTACGACCCGCTTCATCCTGCAATTTTAAGATTAATAAAAAATGTAATAGATTCAGCAAAAGAAGAAAGCATCCCAACCTGTCTATGCGGTGAAATGGGAGGTGAAACATTATATAGTTTAATCCTTATTGGCTTAGGTATTGATGAACTAAGCATGAATCCAAGCTCTATCTTAACCATAAAAAAAATGATAAGAGCTATTACTTTAGAAGAAGCAAAAAGAATTGCAAACCATGCTCTTACCCTAAAAACTTCAAAGGAGATAGAAGACTATGTGAAAAAG
This sequence comes from Candidatus Schekmanbacteria bacterium RIFCSPLOWO2_02_FULL_38_14, assembly GCA_001790855.1. Classification (NCBI taxonomy): domain Bacteria; phylum Candidatus Schekmaniibacteriota; species Candidatus Schekmanbacteria bacterium RIFCSPLOWO2_02_FULL_38_14. The sequence continues at coordinate 19,573 of MGDH01000015.1, forward strand.
GAAATAAAAAATAAATTTCACAACAAGTTCATATTCAACTAAATCAACAAATAACTACAACTTTTTTAGAGGAGTTCTACTGTGAGCAGAAAAGATTTTTTATTTACGTCAGAATCTGTAACAGAAGGGCATCCAGATAAAATAGCAGATCAGATATCTGATGCTGTTTTAGATGCTGTTATCAGTCAAGATCCTAATTCAAGGGTTGCCTGCGAAACTATGGTAACCACTGGAATGGTAGTTATAGCAGGAGAAATAACTACAAAAGCAATTATAGACATTCCTAAAACAGCAAGGGAAACTATCAGGGAGATAGGATATACAAGGGCTAAATACGGATTTGACTGCGAAACATGTGCAGTTCTTACCTCGATTGATAAGCAGTCACCTGATATAGCTCAGGGAGTAGATGCATCAGACGCCAAACCTCAGGGAGCAGGTGACCAGGGACTTATGTTCGGATATGCCTGCGATGAAACACCCGAGCTTATGCCAATGCCAATATCACTCGCACATAAGCTGGCTCTGAAATTATCAGAAATGAGAAAAAACAATGTATTAAATTACCTCAGGCCAGACGGAAAAACACAGGTAACAGTGGAATATGTTGATGGAATGCCTGCAAGGATTGATACGGTAATAGTATCTTCACAGCACGGTCCTGATATCACTCCAAAAGAAATGAAAGCAGATATTATTGAAAAAATAATAAAACCTGTTATGCCTAAAGGGCTTTTCAATGAGAATGATGCGACAATTTACATAAATCCAACCGGAAGATTCGTAGTTGGCGGGCCTATGGGCGACTGCGGGTTAACAGGAAGAAAAATAATCGTTGATACTTATGGGGGGGTTGGAAGCCATGGTGGCGGAGCTTTTTCCGGAAAGGACCCATCCAAGGTTGACAGGTCTGCTTCCTATATGGCAAGGCATATTGCAAAAAACATTGTAGCTTCAGGTGTTGCAAAAAAATGTGAAGTACAGTTGGCATATGCAATAGGAATTGCTGAGCCTGTTTCCATTATGATTGATACATTCAATACCGGAAAAATTTCTCTTGCTGAACTTAGAAAAATTGTAAGAGATACTTTTGACTTAACTCCATCAGGTATAATTAAATACCTTGATTTAAAACGTCCTATTTATAAAAAGACTGCTGCTTATGGACATTTTGGAAGAAATGAACCTGAGTTTACATGGGAAAAAATAAATAAGGCTGAAGAAATAAGGAAGGCAGCGGGATTCTAACGTAAAAGCATAAATCAAAATAAGTAAAAAGGAGTAAATTAGTGAATTATGATGTCAAAGATTTAGGACTTTCCAAAATTGGAAAGCTTCGCATTGAGTGGGCAAATCAGGAAATGCCGGTACTGAATCTCATTAAAAAAAGATTTGAAAAAGAAAAACCCCTTAAAGGTCTGAGATTAGGCGCATGCCTGCACGTTACAACAGAAACAGCAAACCTAATGATAACTCTGAAAGCAGGCGGGGCATCTGTTGCAGTATGTGCCTCAAACCCATTAAGCACGCAGGATGATGTGGCAGCATCGCTTGTAAGGGATTTCAACATACCTGCTTTCGCCATAAAAGGTGAAGACAATAAAACATATTATAAACATATAAACAGCATCCTTGGCTTCAACCCACATATTACAATGGATGATGGAGCTGATTTGGTGTCAGAGGTACATACAAAAAGAAAAGATTTGGCAAAAAATATTATTGGAGGAACAGAGGAAACCACTACAGGAGTAATAAGATTAAGAAGCATGGCTGAAAAAGGAGTCTTAATGTTTCCTGTTATTTCAGTAAATGATGCAAATACCAAGCACTTTTTTGATAACAGATATGGAACAGGTCAGAGTACAATCGATGGTATTATGCGTGCTACAAATAGGATGATAGCAGGCTCACGTTTCGTTGTCTGTGGCTATGGATGGTGCGGTCGTGGAGTTGCAATGCGGGCAAATGGCATGGGTGCAAGAGTAATTGTAACTGAAGTAAACCCATTAAAAGCCATTGAAGCAGTTATGGATGGTTATGATGTTATGCCGATCGCGGAGGCTGCAAAGATTGGTGACTTTTTTGTTACTCTTACCGGAGATATAAATGTAATTAGAAAAGAACATTTCCCAAAAATGAAGGATGGGGCAATTGTTGCAAACTCCGGACATTTTAATGTTGAAATTGATCTGAAAGGACTTAACCATCTGGCAAAGAAAAAAAGAATAGTCAGAGAATTTGTTGAGGAATACACATTAAAAGATGGCAGAAAAATAAATGTTCTTGGAGAAGGGAGATTAATCAATTTAGCCTCCGCAGAGGGACATCCTTCAAGTGTTATGGATATGAGCTTCGCCAATCAGTCTTTGGGAGCAGAATATCTCGCAAAAAACAGTAAGAACCTGCAACGTCAGGTTTATAAAATACCTGAGAAAATTGACGCTGAGATTGCACGACTTAAATTAAAATCAATGGAAATCAAAATAGATAATCTGACAAAAGAACAGCAACATTACCTCTCCTCTTGGGAAATGGGAACCTGATAACAAAGATTAGAGCTAAAATTACTAAGCAAGTATAAAAGGGTTCAAGTATATTAAAAAATAATTTAATGCTTGAACCCTTTTATTTTATTAATTGTTTTTCCAAGAATTTTTCATATTATCAGGCTTTATCGATCATTGCCTTTATCTGGACTTTGCTTTGTGCACCAATGAGATGATCCACAACTGCACCACCTTTAAAAAGCATAAGCGTGGGAATACTCATAACCTTATATTTGGAAGCAATAGAGGGATTATCATCAACATTTAACTTTCCAACCTTAACTTTACCTGAATATTCTTCAGAAATTTCCTCAACTACAGGTGCTACCATTCTACATGGTCCACACCAGGTAGCCCAAAAGTCAACCAGTACCGGAATATCCGATTTCAAAACCTCTTGTTCAAAGTTTTTTTCAGTAATTTCAATCTCTCTTCCCATTTATCCTCCTTTATCAACAAACTATCCCGTAACAGAGATTTGAGGAATTCTTTTGATTGTAGAATTAAGAAAATATTTTTTTATTCTCCTTAACCCATTCTACTAACTTTAATACGCCTTTTTTGGGTTCAATCTCTGGTTTCCAGCCAAGTTCCCTTCTTGCTTTAGAAATATCTGAAATATACACTTTTTGATCGCTTGGCCTCCAATCTCCAAATTCTAATAAACTTCTTTTTCCTGTGGTTTTTTCTAATATATCCAGAAGTTCTAAAAGTGAAAGGGTTTTGGTATATCCGCCACCAGTATTAAAAACCCCGCATTGAATATCACTTTTTAAAAACGCCTCATATGCCCTGATAAGATCAGTTACAAACAAAACATCTCTGACCTGTTTCCCATCCCCATATATTCTGATTGGATTATTCATCATAGTAGCTATTGCAAACCACGAAACCCATCCCTGGTCTTCAACTCCAAACTGCCTTGTTCCGTATATGCATGACATTCTAAAAACACCAATTTTCAATTCATACTGGTGAGAGAAATCCTGCATATAGATATCACCGGTAAGTTTAGAACAGCCATATGGTGTATGCTCACAGAGGTCTATTGAAAAACTTTCAGGGATTCCAAATTTATACTTATCATCAAATCTGTATCTTGTCTTTTCTTCAAAAACTTTTATTTTATTAACATTGTGACCATAAACTTTGTTTGTAGAGCAATAAACTATTGATGGTCTTTTTTTTAATCTTCTTGCTACTTCCAATACATTAAATGTACCCGCCGCATTTACAGAAAAATCAGGTTCAGGATTTACTACGGATGTTGTTACTGCTGTTTGGGCTGCTGCATGAATTATTATCTCAGCATCTGATGCAGCTCTTTTTAAACTTTCAAAACTCCTGACATCCCCTTTTACCAGTTTTATTTTTTTTAATGATTTTAAATAATTCCAGTTAAACCTTGCATTTCTCTCATCTTTTCCAAGCAATTCAGCCCTTGAAAGATTATCAAAAACAACGACATCATAGCCGTTTTTTGAAAAATATTCTGCTGCATGACTTCCTATGAATCCCGCCCCTCCGGTAATTAAAATTTTACTCATTATTATTTTATTACCTCAGATTAAAAATGTGAACTTGTTGCAGTAAAGATTTTTTTTCATAATAATTTTTTTGTATATATGTCAAGCTATTTATAATTTGATGCTGCCTCCAATTTCACGCAAAAGAAACTGTAACATGATACTTGGGAAGGAAAAAATAAACCCCTTCACCTTTCCTGAACACCTTCTCAATGGAGGCAACATTACTTTCTATGTTTCATTTTATAATTTACATTTTCTAAATCTTAAAATTTAAACCTTCAACAAAACTATTCCTTTTCAATAGATTGATTTATAAGAACATTGCTTTTAGCTTTTTACAATTATTAATAACAACTCCTGCCTAAAACTAAAATATTTTTCTTTCCTTGACATTCTTAGATTAAATGACTTATCTATATCAAAATTTTATGCTAACCGTACAAGATAATAAGCATAAAAATTATTTTAATCTATAAAATCTATGGATACCAAGAAGTTAAAGGTTGACTTACAGTTTTATGGTGTGAAGATAGGTAACCTTCAGGAAAAAATAAGGGCTACGGGGGCAGGACCTGCTTCAAATATAACTTTTTCAATCGAAGAAATTCCAATTAATGCCCCTGTAACAGAATTTCTGACTGAATCTTCACCTTATGAAATAAAAAAAGACTCTGAAATCTTTAAACTTTTCAAATCAGATGAATATATTACTGATATCCTATTCCCAAAAACTCCTAATTTTTATAATCAGAAAACTGCAAAAGGAGTTCCCTATTACAAAATAGCCCTTTTTCACGGATGCAAATGCATTGCCACTACTGTTTTTCAGAAGTGTGATTTATGGAGAGAAGGCTTGCAATGCAAATTCTGCGCAATTGAGTTCTCTTTAGAAAATAATAGTACTATCCCTGTTAAATTGCCTGAAGACCTTGCTGAAGTTGCATGGTATGCAAAAACTTATGATGACATTAGTTTTTTTACACTAACAACTGGCTCTTCAAAAAATCCTGAAGGGCTTACCAAACATCTTTGCAATTGTATAAAAGCAATAAAAATAAAGTCAGGTATTCCTATTCACATACAGGTATCTCCAAATGGAAATATCAAAAGTATTAAGGACCTATACGATGCAGGGGCTGACACAATTGGAATCCACATAGAAAGTTTTGATAAGAAAGTAAGAAGCGAAATACTTCCCGGAAAAAACAGGATTGATATTGAAACCTACAAAATATTCTGGAAAGAAGCTGTAAATGTATTTGGAAGAAATCAGGTTAGCAGTTTCATAGTAACAGGAATCGGAGAAAGCACAGACTCAATTTTAGAAGGAAGCAAAATGCTTTGTGAAATGGGAGTCTATCCTTATATTGTCCCACTTCATCCGGTTCCAAATACCCCTTTAAGTTTTAAAAGATCAATTGACCCTGATAAACTAACTGAGATATATGAAAGTGTCAGCAGACTATTAAAAGAAAACAATCTTTCATGGCAAAATTCTCTTGCAGGATGTGTTCGGTGCCGTTCATGCTCGGCACTACCAGAATTTGAAGATATTACCTGATCTTATTAATTTCTCAATTTTTACTTATTTTACTCAACCACGTTGAGAATTCCGCTGAGAGTTGTAAAAGATCGACCTCTATATCTCTGCCGCATCCCTGTAATTTTAAATGACCATGTATACACACCAACTTCTTTCTCGATTGTCCCAAGTTCACTTTCAAAGCCACTAAAGAGTACAGCGAAATGGATAGAAAACATCTTACCAGAGGCAGTAAAGGCATCAGTAGCAAACATTGTACCTGATACAGTGGTACCAGCAGAATCTGTACCGCTAAAAATAAAATCATTATCTACTACTGATACTTTTATAAACTTCTTTCCCATTCTATCAACCTTTATTTTAATCCTGCCAGAGAGTTCTAATGACCTTTTGTCGTTTCCTGTCCCATTAATTGAAAATACTACCTTAGCTTCTTTAGTTTTAGGTATCTTTCCAAGCTTTGAATAGGAAAATGTAAAAGTTGGTCTTTCCCCTACTTTCTGGTTAAGTACTAAACCACTAATCTCACCACCGCTTGGTTGGCTCAAATCAAGAACACTATTTTCCATCTTCAATTCCTTTAAAATGAATTCCTTATTCCTTTCTGAAGCATCTGTTTCAAGATTATAATATTTTGCAGAACTCATTGTTAGAAACAGCACACACAGGGGTGCTATAGCAAAAATACTCAATAGTACTAATCTCTTTTTCCTCATTTCAGCACTCCTCTAAAAATTGGGATACTCCTCGCATCAACTGCTTTGCAGAGCAGATACTGCTATTTCATTTTTAAAAAATGGATGTCCTTCTTGACAAACCCATGGGATTCAAATAATTACACTTCATTAAATTTATAAGTCAATAATATTTTTATGTATCCAAGTTTGTTAGCTATGAAAATCACTAAAATAAACCCTTATGGCCTCCAGCTCGTAACAGAAATACCTTTGACCATTAATAGAAGCGAAATCTATCGCCTCTCAGGAGTCAAGGGTGAAAACAAAAAACTCACGCCCAAGCTCGAAGAAATCATTGATGATAAAATTGCTCAGGCTCAACATCTGATAAATCCTAAAGCACTATATGTTATTAAAGATGTTGCAGAGGTAGAAGAAGAAAAAATTTCATTTCAAGATAAAAACTATCTCAATGTAAAATCTTTCAGAAAGTTTATATCCTCTATCAAAAAAATGGCTATTGCTCTTTGTACTCTTGGGAAATCCATAGATGAAGAGGTTACAATACTTAATGATAAAGGTTCTTATACAGAGGCACTAATCCTTGACGCGATTGGCTCAGTTGCTGTTGAAGATATTGCAAATAAGATTAACTTTCTCATTTGTGAAAAAGCTAATAAATTCGGATTACATACAAGCCAGCGCTTCAGCCCAGGATATGGAAACTTCGAACTTAGTGAGCAGGAAAATATTTTTAATATTATAAATGCTAAAAAAATAAATGTAAGTCTCACAAACTCTTTTATGATGGTTCCTAAAAAATCTGTTTCATTTTGTGTATATTTGGGAAAATTGAAAGAGCACATACCTAAACAATGTACTATTTGCGGCTTAACCGACTGTCAGTTCAAAAGATATTAAGCATTTAATTAACCAATCGAATCAGATTTGTATCAAACATTGGATTAATTCCAATACTATATTAAAAATTGACCTGTTATCTTCTTGATTTATATCTAAGATTTCTTATGATTCGCAACCATTTCCCTTCAGGTATCCCATCAGGAGCGTAAAATACATAAAGAAATTATCCTGAAAAGTCTTTTTGCGTCTAACTTTTTCAATCTATAATATTTAAATACTACCGATTGGTGTAATCAGAGTAATTAATCTTTAACAGTAGACAGAAATCTCTTTTACCCTTTACTTTTAAAAAATTACTTTATATTAAAAAAGTATGATTGATATTCATTGTCATATAATACCTGAAATCGATGACGGACCTAATAGTATAGAAGAATCCCTTGCAATGGCAGATATTGCAGAAAACGATGGGATAAAAACTATAGTGGCAACCCCACATTTTCTTGAAGGGTTATATCAACCTACTTCATATTATATTCTAAACAAAATTAGAAACTTAAACAATTATCTTGCTAGCAACAACATAAACTTAAAAATAATTTCAGGTGCTGACCTTCATATTTCCCATGAAATTGTTGAGAGAATAAAATCAAATGAATTTCTTACCATAAATGGTACAAGATACGTACTCATTGAACTACCATCACAATTTCTCCACGATAAAATAAAAGAACTTCTAAGAAAAATGATTAATAATTCTTTAATACCTATAATAAGTCATCCAGAAAGAAATTATCTTTTCCAACGCTCTCCAAATCTTCTCTATGACTATATAAAAGATGGTGCTTTAGCGCAAGTAACTGCCATGAGCATAACAGGGGATTTCGGATATGAGGCAAAGAGAACAGCAAAAAAAATGATAATTAACCGCCTTGTTCAGATTATTGCCTCCGATGCTCATTCTAAGGAATCAAGGCCACCAATTCTTTCTAAAGCCCTTAATGCCGTCTCCAAAATACTTTCCCCTGATGAAGCCTATGATATGGTTCAAACAATACCAGAAGCTGTTATAAATGACCATAAGGTTTATACTTCCCCCCCTGAAAAAGTTAAAAACCTTTTCTCTTTATTTGTACGTTAAATAGTTTAAACTATAAAATTGACTTATTGTCAATCAGGCCACAATTTGTGCATAAACAGCTTGAATTTACAAATAAAATAATCTATTCAGTTTTTAGTTGCAAAAAGCTGTTAAGTTGAAGTAATGTTGTTAAAATTAAAATCTCAAGAAGGAGATTTGATGATTGTTGGAGAAAGAAAGCCAATCAAAGAAATCCTTGAAATGATAGAAGGATATGAAAGAATTCTTATTGTCGGTTGTGGTACATGCGTAGCAGTGTGCTTTGCAGGAGGAGAAAAGCAGGTAAAAATTCTGGCTTCTGCTTTAAGAATATCAAGAAAACTTAATGGCAAGAAAATAACCATCGAAGAAATAACTGTAGAAAGGCAATGTGAAAAAGAATTTGTTAATGAGTTAAAAAAACTCATCTCCTCAAGTGACGTTATTATATCTCTTGCATGCGGAATTGGAGCTCAGACTTTAACCGAACTCTTTCCAGAAAAAATAACCTTTCCGGGATTAAACACAACATTTATAGGAGCGCCTGTTGAACATGGAATCTGGGCAGAAAGGTGCAGGTCATGCGGAGATTGTATTTTAGACTTAACCGGAGGTATTTGCCCGATTTCAAGATGTTCAAAAAGCCTTTTAAATGGTCCATGCGGCGGAAGTAAAAATAGTAAATGTGAAGTTAATCCAGATATTGATTGCGCATGGCAATTAATTTATAAGAGGTTAAAGCTTATTGGTAAAATTAATCTCATGACAGAAATAATTCCTCCAAAGAAAAGATCTGTAATTGATAATGGTATACCAAGAAAAATAATCAGAGAAGATATAATGATATAATTCCATACATTATCTTAAATCTTATTTTCCATTTGATGAGCTTAAAAAATCTTTTTGAAAAAGGGAAATTCGTTCTAACGGCTGAAGTGGAGCCACCAAAAGGAACTGATGTTTCAAAAATTTTTGAAATATCAGAATCTTTAAGAGGCAAAGTTGACGGATTAAACATTACCGACCAACAGAGCGCTGTAATGCGTCTTGGCTCACTTGCGTCATGCCATCTTCTAATAGAAAAGGGATTTGAAGTCATCTTTCAGGTCACCTGTCGTGACAGGAATTGCATAGCCCTTCAATCAGACCTTTTGAGCGCCTCTGTACTTGGTATAGAGAATGTCCTTATTCTTACAGGTGACCACCCACAGTTAGGAGACCATCCTGATTCTAAACCAGTTTTCGACCTTGATTCTGTCCAGCTTCTTCAGATTGCAAAAACCCTTGAAGGAGGGCACGACTTCGTAGGAAACAAATTGATGAAAGAACCAAATTTTTTTTTAGGAGCAGCCATCAATCCTGGGGCAGACCCGATAGAACCTGAAATTATCAAAGCTGAAAAAAAAGTAAAAGCAGGTGCCTCATTTTTTCAAACCCAAGCTATATACGACTCTGAAAAATTTAAACAATTCATTGAAAAAACAAAACACCTCAATGTCTTTATAATGGCAGGAATTGTTCTTTTGAAATCTGCTAAAATGGCTCGATATATGAATGAAAAAATAGCTGGCGTATGTGTCTCTGATGATATCATTGAACGTATGGAAAAAGCAGATGATAAACGAAAGGAATGTATTGAAATTTCAGTATCCATAATCAAAGGAATTCAAGACTTCTGCCACGGTATTCATTTCATGGCGCTTGGGTGGGAAGACCTAATACCTGAAATCATAAAAAGATTAAATCTTGGCAAATGAAAGAAGAAATTCTTTTAAAAACTGAAAATCTTAAAACCCACTTCATAACAAACAGTGGAACTATTAAGGCTGTTGATGGAGTCAATATTGAAGTTAAAAGAGGAGAGACATTAGGACTTGTAGGAGAATCAGGCTGTGGTAAAAGTGTTACAGCCCTTTCTATTCTACGATTAATTCCAAGCCCTCCAGGAAAAATTGTAAGCGGTAAGATTTATTTTGAAGGCAAAAACCTCTTAGAACTTGAAAATAAAGAAATGAGAAAAATCAGAGGAAATAAAATATCTATGGTCTTTCAGGAGCCGATGACTTCTCTAAATCCGGTCTTTACCATTGGAAATCAGATAGCAGAAGTAATCATACTACATCAAAAACTGAAAAAAAAAGATGCTTATCAAAAAACTATTGAGATGTTAAAAAAAGTAGGTATTCCTTCTCCTGAACAACGTATCAAGGAATATCCTCATCAGATGAGTGGAGGAATGCGGCAGAGGGTTATGATAGCCATGGCACTTTCCTGCAATCCTGAACTTCTCCTTGCAGATGAACCAACAACAGCTCTTGATGTTACAATTCAAGCCCAAATCCTTGAGCTAATAAGCAAACTTAAAAGCGATTTTGGGATGTCTGTTCTTTTAATCACTCATGACTTGGGTGTTGTTGCTGAAGTCTGCCAGAGTGTTGCTATCATGTATGCAGGAAGAATTGTGGAATATGCTGATGTTTATACAATATTCGAAAATCCGTTGCATCCCTATACCAGAGGACTATTAGTATCAGTTAAAAAAGAAGGTAATAATGGAAAAATAAGGGGAAGGCTTTCTACAATTCCAGGAACTGTTCCCAGTCCATTGGACTTGCCAAAGGGATGTAAATTTGCCCCTCGATGTCCGATTGCTGAGCCTGAGCATTTTGAAGAAGAACCACCCTTAGAAGAAATTAATCCAGGGCATCTTGTGGCATGTTTTAAGGCTAAGATAAAATTATAAATCTGCCAGCTTTTGTCCAGATTTAAAAAGAAATAAAAAAGGCATCCCGATAAATCGGGATGCCTTTAATTTTTGCTTTTATTCCTATTTAGTTCATAAAAACCCACTCAAAGTTTACAGACGTAGCATTTCCTGAAGCATCAGGAGCAGAGTTTAAAACCTTAATTACAAGCTTAGCAAATTTCCCCTCTGTTGTTTTAACCCAATAACCATGATTTGCCACAGGAATTACATTAAAGGCAAATCCAGTTGTAGGTGGAGTTGTCATTTGGGTAAGAGTAACTACTCCTGCATCCAGTATTCCTCCATCAAAAGCAACACCACGGAGTTCTGGACTTGAAGGTATGCCAGCAAACTCTAAATCTCCCTGCCCTGAAGCAAGTGTAACTTCAGCTCCCGTTGAGAAATCAAAGTTCCCTGCTCCACTGAAGTGGTTAAGAAGGGTATTATTTTTTACTGTCGGTGTCTGCGGTGAGGTTGAATTCACAGTGAAATTAAAGGGCTGGCTTGAAACTCCCTTCCATGTTACTAGAATACCAACTGGGCCGCTTACACCTGATGGCGGAATAGTAACGTTTACACTGTAAGTCTGGTCAGTAGAGTTCAGCAGTCCACCAATAGTGAAACCTGCTTGAATTCCTCCTATCTTGTAACCGACTTCAGTAGGAGTTCCCTGAGCACCAGGAAAAGAAGTTCGAACTTCTATTATTGTTCCTGCGTTTGCGTTCGTCACTGGAAGGTTATTCACAAAAACTCCTTTTATAGATGGAGCCTGACCCTGTGTTCCTGTCTCACTTACAACACTCACATTGTAGGGAGTGCTGACAATTGTTCCAAGAGTTGCTGTGATAGAAGCATTACCCACAGTCTTTCCTTTAAGTATAGGGTTCCCAAACGAGTCTGTTACGATTTCTGCAATAGCTGGACTGTTAGAATTGAAAGTAATTCCTGTTGGAGGAGGCACAATATTACCAAAGCTATCTTTTGCAATAACTTGAATGTTTGCCTGCTCGTTTACTTTAATAGAGGAAGGACCCTGAAGCTGTAAGCTGGCAACATTAGTTTGACCGCCTGTTGAACTACCCTGAACCAGTATAGTTAGGATATTACTTGTAATGCTTCCACTAATAGCTTTTAATGTAGCTGTACCAGCGCCTATAGCTTTTACACTGGTAAACCCTGTGCTATCAGTAAAAACATCAATAATCCCTGCAGGTTCTTTCTCATAGGTAATACCGCTTGGAGGTGGAACCTGAGCACCAGTTGAATCCTTTGCCTTCACAGCTAATGGAGCAACTGTCCCCTGAGTCATAATTGATGGTGGCCCTGAAATTTCAAGAAATGCAACCGCACCACCAGTACTTGTTCCACTAACAACTGTTATCTGAACGACATTACTTACTATATGATTTCCCAATGGAGTATCAATAGAGGCAGTTATGTTTGCTGTTCCTGCTGACACACCAAAGATAACTCCATTTCCACCTTGGTCAATAAAAACCATTGCCTTGCTTGTATCACCTGATTCAAATTTCACACCACTTGCTGGAACAATCATGCCTGTTGCATCTTTAGCTGTAACAGGAGGCATTACAAACTGTTGTCCAACAAAAACTGGTGGCATAGATGGAAGAAACAGAGATGCAATCTCTCCAAAACTGCCTGTTGGTTGATTAACAGTAACCTCAATTTCCTTAAATATATTTCCAAGAACAGCTTTTATTTTTGCCTTTCCAGCACTCAGGGCATTCAGTATCGCATTTCCTGCAAAATCAGGTACTACTCCAACTATTGATAGATTGTCTGAGCTGTAAGTTATACCGGTTGCTGGAACAGGCTTACCATACATATCTCTGGCTGTAACAAATAGAGTAAAACTCTGTCCTACATTCAATGGAGGTGGGAAAGGAATGTCCAGAAAAGCTACCTGGCTTGTTCCACCTGTAGATTGTATAACCGAGATATGAACAGTCTTTGATATAGAAGTATTTGTAGCAAGAGCAGCAGTTATATCAGCTTCTCCTTGACCAATTGCGTTAATATTTCCATTATTCGCCGGATCAGGCATAACACTTGCTACACCCGAATTTGATGAAGTATATAATATTGAACCCGGTCCTAATGGAACCTGCATACCATACTGACTTCTTGCCATAACAATTAGTTGAAAAAACTCTCCTACTTTCATCGTAGGAGGTGGTGGATTCATAATATCTAAAAATGCTATCTGACCACCTCCACCAGTAAAGGTATTTACCGTAACAGTAACAGTTTTCGTGAGAGTACCAAGAGTTGCCGTAATGTTTGCGGTACCAGCGCCCATTCCTGTCAACACTGCATTATTGGCAAAATCAGAGCTAACAGAAACTACTGCCGGCTTATCCGTTGTGTATGCTATACCTGCAAGAGACACTGACTTACCACTCTGATCTAATGCCTTAACAAATAAGGTAAAAGTCTGTCCTACTGTCAATGGAGGTGGGAAAGGCATATCCAAGAACATTGCCTGACCACCACCGGTAGATGTTGCTGCAACTTTAACATGTACAGCATTAGCCATGACAACAGACCCATCAGATTTTTTTACACTGGCATGAATATCTGTCTCTCCAGCACCTGCCCCATACAAAACAGCATTGAAACCCTGATCTTTTGATATAGTCACAACCGCAGGATTATCTGATGAATACTCTATATTGAATGGCACAGGCATAGGCATTCCATATTGATTCCGCGCGTTCACAAACACTGTATAAGTTTGACCTACATTCAATGGAGGTGGATATGGCATATCAAGAAATGCCACATCACCAAATCCACTTGTAGGTAAAGGATTAACCTTTACCATTATAGAAGCCTTCTCCGCACCATTAATTTTGGCAACTACCTTGACTGGATTGAGTGGTGTCTCAGCTTGAGCATTTAGCACCAAATTGTTACCCGGATCTTTGGATACTGATACCTTGGATGTATCCTCTGAACTGTATTCTATGCCAAATGGAACAGGCATCGGCATTCCAAAGGAATTACGTGCCATCACAAACACGGTAAAGGTCTGACCAACATTCAGTGGAGGCGGATACGGCATATCCAGGAAAGCAACATCAGCACTGGTTCCACTACTTTGTGCTTTTACGACAATATGTGCCTTTCCTTGAATAGTACCCACACTTGCAGTTATATCAGCCTCGCCCTGACTATTAGCAGTAATAACTGGGTTATTAGTATAGTCAGTTTTTACTGTTACTATATTTGTATCGCTTGAGGAATAAGAAATCCCTGCGGTCGGTACTGGCATACCATAAGAATTCTTTGCATTTACAAAAATAGGAAGTGTCTGATTAATTTCCATTGAAGGAGGAACCTGGAGGTTAATAAATGCTATTTGGTCAAAACCTCCAATACCACCACCAATTTTACCAACTACCTTCAATGTAACTGGGTCACTCTTTACAGTCCCAAGTTCAGCAGTTATCTGTGTTTCCCCTTCAGCAATTGCAGAAACATTCCCTGAACCGCTTGCATCAACAGATGTTGTTGCTACAGATGTATTGCTGGAAACATAGTTAACCCCGATTGGAGGTACTGGCTTTCCATTAGCATCTCTTGCAAGAACATTTAGTGGGGCACTAACACCAACAGGTAAAACAGAGGGTGCAAATACCTTCAGGGAAGCAATAGCTCCGGTTTCCCCGGTTGATTCAGTAACTTTTATTTTAAGTGTATTACTTGTTAAATTCCCGGAAGTCGCTGTTATTTTTGCCTCACCAACAGCTAAAGCATTTACAAATCCATTGCCATTTGCATCAGCTTTAACAGAGATTATATTAGTATTATCTGAAGAGTAGGAAACATTAGAAATAGGCAAGAAGTTTCCTTTTTTATTCTTGGCTGAAGCTGTAATAACAGCATTGGAGCCTACAGTTAAATAACTTGGTCCTGATATCATAAGAGAATCTGCTTCACTTTTAATTTCTTTTACTACGTCTATTTTTAAAGGACTGCTGTCTTTTTCTTCTGTGCTTCCAATTACTTCTACACTACCTTCAGAAAGCCCTGTTATTGAAGCAGTGCCATCATCATTAGTTACTATAGATGCGATTGTTTCATCGTCTATGAAATACTCTATTCCTACTGGGGGAATAGTTTTTTTGCTTTTTGTTTTTGCAGAAGCTGTAATAGTCTCTGTTGCACCAATCAAAATCTGTTTTGGACCTGAAAGCTTCAGAAATAAAATTTTGTCTTTTGCGCTTAGACTATTTACAACTATAGCTTCTGCTGTAGCAGATTTTGATGTATCAACAACACTTACAGCTTTAATTTTTACCTTTGAAGGGCTTGGAACTGTGGAAGGTGCTGTATAAACTCCATAATCAATAATACCGACATTCTCATTTCCACCTTCAATATTATTTACATACCATATAACATCAGTATTAAATGTTCCTGTAACAATTTCTGAAAAAATTGTATTTTCATTTACAGGCACTGTTGCTGATGTTGGAATTATTTTGACAACTACTGGTTTAAACTTTACCTTTGCCAGAGCAAAAACACTTTCATCATTAACTAAATATGCTCTTACTGTTATAATTTTAGCTTTTGGCATCACATCAGGCGATATATAAATCCCGTCTTCGTCTACTTCACCAAGAGTTCCATCATCATTATCAATTGCCCAGAGTATATCAGCTTCAGGGTCTTTTGCTATTGCTTCAAATGCAATTTCATCTCCCAGTTCGATAATCTTAGATTTTGGCACAATCCTTAGAGGAGGTGCTTTTTTTTCAGATTTTTTTGCTTTCTCTTTCTTGGCTTCCTTCCTGGATTTAGATTTTTTTACAACCAATATTGATTTCTTTTTACTTCTATCATTGTTAGTCTGATATTTTGATGCCTTTTTATTTACTCCAATAAAAGAGGCAGGAATTGAAATATCAAATTCATCATCAAAGTTCTGGCTAAAACCAATAAAGGTTCCTGCCTTGTTCCATCCATTAAAAAATGGTTCATCATCAGAAATGCCTCCTTCATAAAATGATACCCATGCATCAAGGACTCCACCTATTTCTTCATCTTTGTCAAATGTTCCTGAGTTGTCTTCATCACCATATAAAACTACATCATAATCAGCTACCATTACATTCTGGCTTCTTGAATCAGGGAAATCCTCACCTATAAGGCTTAATTCCTCTTTCCCTACTTTTTCAGGCAATGAAAGACTGTATTTTCCGTCGCCATCTTCATTTGCTAAAACAGAAACCATTTCATTTCCGGTTACCCTGTTTATCAAACCGACTCTAAGCTTTACCCCCACAGGAATATTTCCTTTGATATTTCCATGCAAAGCAAAAGAACTTTCATTATTTCCATTCTCATTTGAATATTCATTAGCTCTTACAATATCCAGTCCTAAGCTTGATAAAAAGAAAAATGTCAGCACAATCAATGTTGTAATACTAAAAGTTCTTTTTTGAGTCATTTTTTGTATCATTTTAAAACCTCCTAAAAAAAAGTTTCTAACTTTGAAAAAATATTTTAATGGCTATTTGCAATTTCTATGCCAAATCAGAAAAAATTTTATTTTAGAGATGTTTGTAGTTGATTTTATTGATTTTTAGCAGAAAATTTAAGTTTAGAATTTTGTTGGAAAGATTAAAAAAAGCGTTATAACTTTAACGGTTAATGTTAGTTTTTTGCCATTTAACGTAAAGATTCATTTTTCAATAGAAACATTAAAACCCTTTGATTCCAGAATATTTATTATCTCTTTTATGTGGTCAAATCCCTTTGTCTCTAAATCAAGTTTTACCCGTGTTTTTCCAAAAGGAATATTTAATGCTGCTCTCTCGTGAACAATATGAAGTATATTTGCTTCTGCAATTCCAAACATTTCTGCAATTTTTGCAAGTGCTCCTGGAATATCATTGATATCTATTATAATTCTCGTAAACCTTCCTGCCCTCAGAAGACCTTTTTCAATAATTCTTGACACCATGTTAACATCAATATTTCCACCGCTAATAACCAGCACGACTCTTTTCCCTTCAAATTTAACCTTTCCTCCTAAAAGGGCTGCCAATGGTGCTGCACCTGCTCCCTCTACTGTTAATTTTCCCTGTTCCATAAACATCAATATTGCTTCAGAAATCTCCTCCTCATTAACAGTAACAATTTCATCTACATACTTTTCTATTATTGGAAAAGTCTTTGTCCCTACAGATTTTACAGCGATTCCGTCTGCAATTGTTTTTACCATAGGAAGATGGACAACCTTCCCCATCTTTCTTGAGAAAAAAGCTGATGCTGCCTCTTCTGCTTCTACTCCTATTATTTTCACTGAAGGATTTTTCTCTTTAATTGCTACAGATATTCCTGATATCAATCCTCCTCCGCCTATTGGAACAATAACCATATCAATGTCTTCTGCCTGCTCAAGTATTTCAATCCCAATAGTCCCCTGTCCTGCTATCACATCGTAATCATCAAAAGCATGAATGAATACCCGATTCTTTTCTTTGCAGATTTCCATTGCTTTTTCATATGCATCATCATAGGTACTGCCATTAAAAATAATCTCTGCTCCAAAAGATTTGCAGGCCCTTACTTTAGTCAATGGAGTTCCTTTAGGCATCACAACAGTAGCTTTGATCCCAAAAGATAAGCATGCATAAGCAACACTCTGTGCATGGTTTCCTGCTGAAGCTGTTACTACCCCTCTTACTTTCTCCTCTTTTGTAAGCTGGCTAATAAAGTTAAATGATCCTCTTATTTTAAAAGACCCTGTTTTCTGCAAATTCTCAAGCTTCAGATAAATATTAGTTTTAAAATAGTCACTTAAAATCTCAGATTTTATAAAATTCTTTTCATTAATAATGCCTTTCAATCTTTTCTTTGCCTGCTCAATATCTTTTACTGAAATCATATTATCTTCCTGAAAAGTGTTTTTACATTTTTACAATTTTTTGTTTTTTAAAATTCTTAAAAAGTTTAATGTTTTAAATATTTTAGAATATATAATCTATTAATTGTTTGAATCAATACAAATCTAAAGTCTTACTTTGTATTTGACAAATAAAATCCCTCTTGTTAATTTTCTTTTAAGCATGGTTAATCTCATACATATTCTTCCAAATAACTTAGTCAACAAAATCGCGGCAGGAGAGGTTATAGAAAGACCATCCTCAGTTGTAAAAGAGCTCGTTGAAAACTCAATAGATGCTTCAAGCGCTGAAATCTCTGTTTTCATAAAAGATGGCGGCAAAAGATCAATAAAAGTTGTTGATAATGGAATCGGAATGAGCGAGTCTGATGCTCTTCTTTCTCTTGAAAGACATGCTACAAGTAAAATAAACGAAGAGAAAGATCTTGACCACATCAGCACTCTCGGTTTCAGAGGTGAAGCCCTTCCAAGCATAGCTTCTGTATCACAGTTAACATTAAAAACCCGCACAAAAAATTATGAAAGCGGAACAAAAATTGATGCTGACGGTGGCAAAATCATCAGTGTTTCAAAAACCGGAATTTCTGAAGGAACGGAGATAGAAGTAAGAAATATTTTTTACAATACCCCCGCAAGGCTGAAATTTTTAAAATCAGCTACTACTGAATTAAACAATATCAATGACACGATTGTGCGCCTTTCGCTGTCTAATACTCTCATCTCTTTCTGCTTTTCCCATAATGACAGAGAAATGATAAATCTTCAGAAGTCAGAGAATATTATAACCAGAATCAAATTTATCTTCGGAAATGAATTTTCAGAAAATTTATTACAGATTAAATCAGAAGATGAAACCACTGTACTTGAAGGATACATATCTAAACCAGACTTATTGAGAAACTCAAGAACAGACCAGTATATATTTGTAAACGGTAGAAGCATAAAGGATAGAACAATATTTCATGCTATTATGGAAGGATATAAATCGATTATACCAAGAGAGCAGTATCCTTCTGTCTTCCTGTTTCTCAAAATAGAGCCATCACAAATAGATGTTAACACTCATCCTGCAAAAGTTGAAATAAAATTTGCAAAGCCTCAGAAAATTCACTCTCTGATTTCAAAAACAATATCTGAAACCTTGGATAAAAACAGACTTGTAAAATCTTTTGTGAGCAGAAAAGAATTTATTGCACCAAAGGAATATCCTGAATTTATATCTTTCGATAAAGAATCAGACCTTTTTCAGAAAATAACCTTTGATAAGCAAAATAACAATGTTTCTGAAATTCTAAACAAATATTTCCCTGTTGAGCCTAAAGAATATTTAAGGACAGAAGAATCAAAAAATGGATACAACAACTCCAATCTTCTGCCATATATTTCACTTTTAGATTTAAGAATATTAGGACAGATAAAAAATTCTTTTATTATTGCAGAATCCAGTGATTCATTAGTATTTGTCGACCAGCACGCAGCGCATGAGAGAATATTATATTTTAATTTAAAAAAACAGGTTCTTGAAAATAGTTTGGAAGTCAAACCCCTGCTTTTTCCTCTTACCATAGATACAAGCTTTCGTGACAAACATCTTATTAACGAACACAAAAAAAACCTTTTGGCTTGTGGTTTTGAGGTAGAAGAATTTGGAGCAAACACAATTATAATAAAAAGCATTCCTTCTCTTCTTGATGAAAAATATGCAAAATCAGCTATTCTTGCTTTAATTGACGATTTGAGTTCTTACAGCAGAAAGGAAAACATGCGTGTATTTGAAGATTCCATTCTGAAATCAATTGCCTGCCACAGCGCTGTGAAAGCAAACCAGAAACTGGAAATTGATGAAATGAAATTTCTTCTAAAAGAAATGGAAAGAATAAAATTTTCTGATTTTTGTCCACATGGAAGACCAGCAATATTTGAACTGAAGATCACCGAAATCGAAAAAAGATTCCTCAGAAGATAAGCTTGCCCTTCCCAAATTCTGCTTGCTATCGATTATAGTATTTGTTATTTTATAAAAAATCCTAAATCCTAAACAATGCTTCGACTTTGCTCAGCATGGTGAGTTTGTCGAACCACTAAATTCAAATGTTCTAAACTGTTTTGAATTTTGATTATTAGAGTTTTGATAAGGAGTCCTTTATGGGACATAAAGACCATAAAGAGAAAGCTAAAAATTCTGTTAAATGCTTTATAATTACTGTAAGTGATTCAAGAACTCCTGATACAGATGAAAGCGGTAAATTTATATCAGACATTTTGAAAATAAATGGACACAATGTTATTGGCTATGTGATTTTAAAAGATGAACCAAATCTTGTCTGCGAATTTGCAAGAAATGAATCATTGGAAGTGGATGTTGAAGCTATAATAATAAATGGTGGCACAGGCATATCTTCTAGAGATTCAACATTTGAAGCAGTTGATGCCATTTTAGAAAAACGCTTGACGGGCTTCGGAGAACTTTTTCGTTATTTAAGTTATATAGAAATCGGTTCATCTGCCATTATGAGCAGAGCGTGTGCAGGAGTTTTGAATAAAAAGATAATAATTTCATTGCCGGGGTCAGAAAGCGCTGTAAAGCTTGCAATGAACAAATTAATCCTTCCTGAACTCTCCCATATGATATGGGAAGTGAACAGATGATTGTTGGAATGTTGCATGTTAAAATGTTTGAATGCTTGAATATTTAAAAGTTTAAATGTCGGCATGTTAGAAAGTCAAGAAGAAATGGGGAAAATTGAAAGATTTGAGGAAATAGAAGCATGGAAAGAAGCTTGTAGTCTAGCAGAAATAATTTATAAAATAACAAAACTTGAAAGATTTTCCAAGAACTACGGGTTAAAAGAGCAAATTCAAAGAGCATCTGTTTCAATTGCATCAAATATTGCTGAAGGATTTGAAAGGCAAACAAAAAAAGAATTCATTTATTTTCTTTACATTGCCAAAGGTTCAGCAGGAGAAGTAAGAACTTTACTGTATTTAGGTAGGAAACTTAATTATTTTGATGAAAGCCAATATAATGAAGTCTTGCAAAAATGCATTTACGTATCAAATCTGATTGGTAAATTTATTCAATACTTAAAAAAATACTCCAACACATAACATGCCAACATTCCAACATTCAAACTTTGTAACATTTTAACATGCTAACTTTAGAACATTCTAACATTTCAACATGGCATCATTAAAACTGGATAAAGGTCTACTCCCAATATTGCTAACAGTTCTTCTCATGGGATTTGGAATGAGCTTTGTTACTCCACTTATTCCTTTGATTATAAAAAATACCGGTTCATCTCTCGCAAGTATAGGACAAATAGGCGCAACATATTTTCTGTTTTTTACTATTTTAACCCCCTTCTGTGGGAAAAAAGTTGATAAGATAGGCTCAAAAAAAATTATGTTTATTGGATTATTATCCTATGCTGTAAGTATAATGTTTGTACCATATGTAAAGACTGTTAATGCTTTTTACATTATCCGTGCTTTGCATGGTATAAGCACAGCATCCCTTTTTGTTGCCACAGAATCTGCCATAAACATACTTTCCTCTCCTGAGAATAGGGCAAAAAATACCAGTTATTATGCTTTGGTATTCGGACTTGGATTTGCCGGGGGCCCGGCTATTGGTGCAACACTCTATTCAATCAATATATATCTCCCATTCTTTTTATGTTCCACCTCATTCATTTTGGCAGCATTAATAAATTTACTCTATTTTAAGGATACAAAAATTGAAGTGCAGAGCAAGATATATAGCTTCAAAGATTTTCTCAATGCACTAAAAATTCCAATTGCTGCAGCAATGTGTTATGCTTTTGTAGAAGTCTGCATAGGAGTATTTCTCTCTTTGTATTTGGACTCAATGAACATAAAAGGAACATATTTGGGTATAGTATTCACAGTCTTTGCCATTGGAGCAATGGTTTCTCCAATCCCTTCCGGAAGGTTTGCAGATAGATTTGGAAAATTTCCCACCATATATATCTTCTCATTTTTACTGGCTGTAACAATTTTTTTATTTAACGTTTTAAATGGTTTTGTTTCTATAATCTTACTTATCTCAGGGGTTGGTTTTATCGCAGGAGGACTTTACCCTGTTGCTCTTGCATTAATTGCTGACCTCATTCCAAAGAATAAGATTGGTGCGGCAAACTCCGCTTTTTCTTTTTCTTATGGTTTAGGTAGTATAATTGGTCCGTTAGTTACCGGAAGGTTTATTGATTATTACGGCATAAAATATCTTTTTTATCCAATGAGCTTTGTAGCCTTTATTTTTTTTATTATTTCAGTTTTTGATGCACTTAAGAAACCAAGATTATCAAAAATCAGTCAACGAGCTAATTAAGATTCTGTGGGTTAAGTAAAATGTATAAGAATAACTCTAATCCCCCCTTGCCCTCCTTTTCTAAAGGGGGGACGGGGAAATTTTTGAACCCTTCCGACAAAAGCATTATTATAATCTCAGGCCCCACTGCATCAGGAAAATCTCAGATTGCATTATCAGTTGTCAGAAAACTTGACCTTGAAATAGTAAATGCCGACTCAATGCAGGTTTACAGATATCTTGATATTGGTACAGCAAAACCATCTTTAAATGATAGGAAACTAATCAAACATCATCTGATAGACATAGTTGACCCTGATGAACAGTATGATGCAGGTAGATATGTTGAAGAAACTGATAATGTTATTGCAAATCTTTTAAAAGAAAAAAAATTTCCTCTGATAGTTGGCGGGACAGGGCTTTATATAAAGGCTTTAATTTTTGGACTTTTCCATTCACCTCCAAAAGATTTAAAAATCAGAAATGACTTAAAATTAAAAGTAAAGTCATCAGGAATTGAAAACCTTTATTCTGAATTAAAGCAGACTGACCCTCTGAGTGCACAAAAAATAAAGCCAACAGACACTCAGAGAATATTAAGGACGCTTGAGGTGTTTCTCATAACAGGCAAACCGACTTCCTTTTTCCAGAGCCAACACGGATTCAGAAAGCCTAGATACAAATACCTGTACTTTTGCCTCAGGAGAGAGAAAGAAGAACTGAATAAAAGGATAGAAGCGAGGGTTGATAAAATGATTGAAACCGGGTTTGAAGAAGAAGTCAGAAACTTGCTTGAAATGGGTTATAGTTATGATTTAAACTCACTTAAAAGCCTCGGCTATAAAGAAATGATTGGATATATTAATGGTAAGTATAATTTGTCTGAAACAATCAACTTGATTAAAAAAAACGCCAGGCACTACGCAAAAAGACAACTCACATGGTTTAAAGCACAACCTGATGTTGTATGGATTGATTTAAAAGGCGATGATATTGAAGCTCCAGCCAAAGAAATAAAAGAAAGAATGGAAGCTTTTTGCTGTCCATAAGAAAAAAAGCTTGCAAAATATTTTCTGGTTTGCTAATAAATTTTTTCAAAAAACTGCTATGTATCATTATTTTTCAAACAATTCGGTTCTTGTATTAAACACAAGTTACGAAGCCATCAATATCTGTGATGTCAGGAGAGCAATTGTTCTTGTTTTAGGCGGTGTTGCAACTCCTGAGGAATATACAAACAGAATTTATCGTTCTCCATCAACCACTGTGAAAGTGCCAGCAGTGATAAGGCTCAACAGATATATCAAGATATCTTACAAGCTCATCACATTCAGCAGGAAAAATATATTCCTCCGCGACAACTACACCTGCCACTACTGCAGGGACCAGTTCAAGCCAAAGGAACTGACAATTGACCATGTTCTCCCAAAATCAAAGGGTGGATGGAACAGCTGGGACAACGTTGTAAGCGCCTGCATTCCCTGCAACAAGAAAAAAGGAAATAAAACACCCGAAGAGGCTCAGATGTTCCTTTTGAAAAAACCAAAAACCCCAAACCTGCCAATCTATCTTCAGATAATCAGGAACATTGGCAACCACAACAAAGAATGGAGAAAATATCTTTTTTTTGACTACTGATAAAAGCTCCAGCATTTAATAGGATATAGAAAAACTTATCCACTGTCATTGCCTGCCTACCGCAGGCAGGCAAGCAGGTCCCTCGCTCGTCATTGCGAAGGGCTTTAGCCCTGAAGCCTGCCTGACGGTAGGCAGGCAATCTCGCTCGGGATAAACTCCGCAATCTTAACAAAAAGCTGATAGCTGAGTGCTGAAGACTATAAGGTGAGATTGCCACGTCGCTTTGCTCCTCGCAATGACATTTTATTACTTTTAAAATATTCTATAAAAGATTAAGTTGTAAGTTGTAGAGGATAAACTTAGAATATACTTTATAATTGAGTAAAATCTTTATTACCATACAGCATGAAGCTTGAAACCTTAAACTTAAACTCAAGGCACTTTGAACGCCTGACTTATTATCTTGATAAGGAACTTTTCCGTCTTAAAAAAGATAATCTTCACAGAGTACTGAGGGCAGTTGAGAGTCCACAGTCCCCGGAAGTAATAATCGAAGGGAAAAGATTCCTTCTCCTCTCGTCAAACAATTACCTCGGCCTTGCAAACCACCCCTACATCAAAAAAAAATCTGTTGAGGCTTTAAAAAAATACGGCACAGGCTCAGGAGCCTCACGTCTAATCTCAGGGAACACAGCTCTTTACAATTCGCTTGAAAAAAAAATCGCTGGTTTTAAAAGATGTGAATCCTCTCTTGTTTTTTCATCCGGCTATGCTGCAAATATTGGAACTATTTCAAGCCTTGCAGGAAAAAATGATATAATTTTTTCAGATAAACTCAACCACGCAAGCATTGTTGACGGATGCCGTCTTAGTAGGGCTGAAACCTTAATCTATCCGCACAAAAACCTTAAAGTCCTTGAAAAAGGGCTCGGGGAAGCAAAAAAATATCAGAAGCGCATTATAATCACGGACAGCATTTTCAGCATGGACGGCGACCTTGCGCCCCTGCCCGAAATCCTTGAGCTTTCTGAAAAATATAATGCCATACTTATGGTCGACGATGCCCACGCAACAGGAGTTCTTGGAAAGAATGGAAGAGGCTCAGCAGAATATTTCGGCATAGAAGGAAAAATTGACATTTATATGGGAACTCTGAGCAAGGCTCTTGGAAGCATTGGCGGTTTCATTGCAGGTTCAGGAAAGCTCACCGACTACCTGATTAACAGGGCAAGGAGCTTCATCTATTCAACAGGCCTTCCTCCGTCATCGCTTGCAGCGTCAATTGCTGCAATTGAAACAATAGAGAGCAACCTTAACTTTAAGGAGAAACTCTGGAGGAATGTAAATTTCCTGAAAGCAGGGTTTGATTCTATGGGTTATGACACTATGAACACAAAAACCCAGATAATACCCGTACTGCTTGGAAGCGAGAGAAAAACAATGAAGGCAATGAGCTATTTATATGACAACGGAATCTTTATCCCGGGCATCCGTCCGCCGACTGTTCCGAACGGCAAATCGCGTCTCAGGGTTACTCCAATGGCAAACCACACTGCAAAAGATCTTGAACATGTTCTTGAGGTGTTCAGGAAGATGAAAAAAATCTTGCACCATTAAAACTTAAACACTGTTTCAAAATACATAAAATCTGCATCATTCTTTTCGGTGAATATCTTCTGTACAACCCTGTCGCCAAAGAAGTGCGCATAGTAGGCTGTGAGAGTCAGAAACTTAAAGATATCATAGTCAACCTGTACATCAAGAAGTTTGCCAAGGTCTTTCTTATTATTACTTGGCCTTCCTGCATATCCGAAAATCATTCCTCCCTCACGTGTTGCGCCTGCGCCTGAGTACCAGCGGTCATTCTTCTCTTTCAGACGAAGCAAATGAAAATCTGACCTGACTGTCAGGTTATCAAGCGGTTTAATTATCAGCATTCCTGAGGTGTCTTCATTGTTCATCATATTGAATATAGGAAATCTGGCATAGGACCTTGCAGTGGGCAATAGCTGGAAAAATGTCTCGTGGTCCCCGTCATTGGTATCGTTATCCCCAGACCCTACAAAATAACCAACCCTGAGCCATGGCTTCCACGGAACTTTTGTGAACTGATAACCTGCCTCTGCAGTTGCTGCAAAAGCCTTGTGGTCCTGCTGATACCATCTGCCAAACTGAACTGCTCCCCATGCCATCACATCAACCTGTCCGGGTCCGAAATCATAAGCACCAACAAAGTTAGCGCCAAAAGTGTTTATCTCAATATCAGCATTGTCTGAGACAAGACCTGTATTATCAACCCTTGGAACCTTTGACCTGTCATCCTTATAGTAGATGTAAAAGAGCCTCTCTTCCCCGTTTGGAACCAGTGCGGATTTTTTCACAGTAAGAGATGTGCTTAAAAGCTTTATATCTTCCATATCCTTTGAAGCGTTTATCTCAAAGCCTCCCTGTGTCGGATGTGAACCCATCACAGTAAGGTTCATAGTGCTGTTATCATAACCAACCTGAAACCCGTCAAAGGCTCTTGTTACTGCAGAATACCCGAAAGCACCTATGAGCCTTTCTCCCACCCTGTTTCTTTTCACCCACATAATTTTTGGGTCATCAGTTATGACCTCAAGCCCATCGCTGTAATCAAACCTTCCCAGCCTTGTTGAAACACCGCTGTCAAAAACATTTTTGAGATCAATGTATGCGCTGCGCAATACCAGTCCGTGCGGGCTTTTACCCTGGCTTGTATTGCTTGCATAATAGGTCGGACCAACTCCCAATGCGCCTGCAGGAGCAGGAGCAATCCCGTCATCAGGAAGGTGAATAAGGTGCACATACTGTCCCTGAACATAGGCGCTTATGTATTTTGAATCAAATTTCAATCCAAGCCTTGTGCGGTTAAACATGAACCAGTAGTCATTATTTGCAGAACTTGCCTGCGTAGCAAACCAGTCATTGTACTCATACCTGAACCTCACTTCTCCGTTTATTGATAATTTCCCGGCATCATTTGGAAGCTTGTAGATGTCGATGTCAGCGCTGGCAAGTCCGGCAAGAACAGAAAAAAACAGGCAGGTTGAAATCAGGAAAAACTTTTTGAACATACATATCCTCCATAAAAAAATCCTGAATTTACTTTGTTATCTTTGAAACCTCTGCTATAGGTTACTATAGAAAATTTCACTGAGTCAAGAAATTTTAAAAATGGTTAAAAGATGTGACAGGGACTATGTTGAAGGATTTTTATGCCAGTATCAGAAATAAAAATTGGGAGCTTAAAATTATCAGGAAATATATTTCTTGCGCCAATGGCAGGAATCGCAAACCTGCCATTCCGCCTCATTGCAAAAAGGTTTGGTGCCACACTCGTGTTCTCAGAGCTTTCAAGTTCTGAAGCCCTGATAAGGGATGGGAAAAAGACCTTTGACATTCTAAGAACAGCTCCTGAAGAAAAGCCAATAATCTTCCAGATTTTCGGCTCAAACCCTGACTCCGTTGCTGAGGCTGCAAGAATCGTTCAGGAACTGAAGCCTGATGGAATTGATATAAATATGGGATGTGCTGTCAGGAAGGTAATAAAATCCGGCTCAGGCGTGGCACTGATGAAAGACCCTGAAAAGATAAAAGAGATTTTGAAAAAGGTTCGCAAGGCTGTCTCTCTGCCTCTTACAATAAAAATCCGTTCAGGATGGAACTCCAAAAACATAAATGCGCTTGAAATCGCGCTGATTGCAGAAGATGAGGGAGTGGATGCCATCACAATCCACCCGCGGACAAAAGAGCAGATGTTCAGCGACAGGAGCGACTGGTCTCTGATAAGAAAAATAAAACAGAAAATAAAAATTCCTGTAATTGGAAACGGGGACATTAACACCTGCCTTGATGCCAGGAGAATGTTTGAGGAAACAGGGTGTGACGCGGCAATGGTTGGGAGGGGTTCAATGGGAAGGCCATGGATATTCAGGGAAATAAGGGAATATCTTGATTCCGGAAAAATTCCTGATGAACCCTTGAAGACAGAGATTGAAAAAACCATAATTGACCACTTCAACCTCTCAATTGAATTCCTGGGGCAAAGAAGAGGAACAGACCTGATAAAAAAACATATCGCATGGTACACAAAGGGGTTTCAGGATAGCTGTCAGTTAAGGAAAAAGATTTATTTAATGAACAGAAAAGAAGAAATATTGTCTGCCATAAAAGTTTTTTTCAGCTACATTTAAAAATTGCATCCTCTAACGGATTATTCCCTGTTTTCTCTTGATTCTCTCTGTCAAGATGCCATTTTAATGGATTGTTCTGTATGTATTCCCTTATTTTATTTAATTCATTCTCATTCCTGATAATATGTTCATAATAATTCCGTTGCCAGAATTTGCCATTCAAATTTAATTTGTTTTCGTCAATATATTTTATCCAATCATTAACACATGATGATTTAAATCTTCCAATGATTTCACCAATTGTAGGGGCAGGTCTTGCGCCTGCCCTCTTCTTTTGGGCAACCGCAAGGGTTGCCCCTACAGTTATTATTCCATGTATATGGTTTGGCATAATGATAAATTCATCCAATTGGATATTAAAAAATTTTTCTGGTATTTTCTGCCATTGCTGTTTCAGGATTTCTTTTAATTCTGAAAATTTTTTAAAATATAATTCTCTGTCTTTTGTGCAAATAGTAATAAAATATATACCGCTGTTTGAATAATCATACCCTTTCAATCGTATAGATTTTCTGTAATGAAAATTACAACTATTTTTCATAAATCAGAAAAGGTCTGGCTTGAATGTGCTGACAATAAGAAGAATAGTAAGAATAACCAGCATTATCGCTGTTCCTCCTGAAAGAATATTGGAGAACCTGCTGTTCACATGCTCTCCCATTATCTGCCTGTCATTGATAAGCCTGAGCATTATGAATAGAATTATTGGAAGGAGTATTCCGTTAACCGTCTGCGCAAAGAACATTATCGTAATCAAGTTGTAACTTGGAACAATAACAAAAAATGCCCCTATGATTATGAAAACAGTGTAAAAGCTCAGAAACTGAGGCGCCTCGCTGAATTTCTTGCCAATCCCTGATTCCCATCCAAAAGCCTCAGACAGAGCATAGGCTGTGGTGAGCGGGAGGATTATTGCTGAAAGTATTGAAGCATTTAAAAGCCCTATTCCAAAAAGGATAAAACAGTACTCTCCGGCAAGAGGTTTTAGTGCAAGGGCTGCATCCGAAGCGGAATTTATATCCACCTGATTAGCATAGAGAGTCGTAGCTGCTGCAACAACTATAAAAAATGCAATGAAGTCTGTGACAAAAGAGCCTAAGTAAACATCCACTTTTGCATACTTATATTCCTCAACCTTTATTCCCTTGTCAACAACTGCTGATTGAAGATAGAACTGCATCCACGGAGCAATGGTTGTTCCTATTACCGCTATGGAAAGATTTATGAATTTGGGGTCATACCTGAAATTCGGGGTAACAAGCTGTGACATAATGTGGAGCCATTGCGGTTTTGCAAGAATTCCTGAAACAATGTATGAGGCATAAATAATGCAAAAAAAAAGCATTACCCTTTCAACACCTCTATAGCTCCCCTTGACAACGAGCGCCCATATCAGCAGCGCACCAAGGGGAACGGAAATATACCTGCTCACTCCAAAAAGCTCAAGGGAAGCGGCAATCCCTGCAAATTCTGAAATTGTCACTGCAAGGTTTCCAAAAAGAAGAAGGAGCATTGATAAAAGAGTTATTTTCACTCCAAACCTCTCCCTTATCAGGTCTGCAAGCCCCTTTCCTGTCACCACTCCCATCCTTGCTGACATCTCCTGCACAATTGCAAGAATGAATGTTATTAGAAACAGAAGCCACAAAAACCTGAGCCCCTCACGGGCTCCGGCAATGGAATAAGTTGCAATCCCTCCTGCATCATTGCCAGCATTTGATGCAATGATTCCGGGACCAAGTATTGCCAGAAATATTATGAACTTGTTTCTTCTCAGCCTTGAAAATATTTTCAGTTTCATATTCTATTTTCCTGCAACAAGCTGCCGGGAATATGTTCGCTTTGTATTTTCACGTCCGCTGCCGTTTCTTTCTTGAAGATGGAGGGAGCAAAAGGTCAACAATGTCATCAACTGTTACTATGCCAAGCATTTTATTCTCTTCATCAACAACAGGAACAGCATAGAGGTTGTATTTTGAGATAAGCTCTGCAACCTTCATCTGGTCTGTTCCAGGGCTCACTGTTTTAATCTTGGTTCTCATAATCTCTGAAATAATTGCCATCGGGCTGGCAAGAATCAAATCCTTCATCGAAAGCACCCCAAGAAGATGCTCAATGTCGTCAATGATGTAAATGTAATAAATCATCTCCACATCAGGAGACATCAGGCGCAGGTTTTTGAAAACATCACTGACAGTCATATCTCCTGTGAATCCCAGATATTCAGTTGTCATCAGGCCTCCTGCTGTATCTTCCTCGTGCTCAAGGAGTTCCTGAACATCCTCTGCTTCTTCCTTTTCCATCTTATTCAAAAGCTCCTGAGCCTTTTCTTCTGACAGGTCCCCGAGTATGTCAGCAGCTTCATCAGGATGCATCCGTTCAAGAATATCAGACGCCTTTTCCTCGTCCATCCTGTCTATGATTGTTGCCTGTGTCCCGGGCTCAAGTTCGTGCAGAGCCTCTGCTGCTTTTTCAAGGTCAAGAGAATTAAAAAGCGCGGTCTTTCCGTTCAACGACACCTGGCTTATGATGTGAGCAATATCTGACGGGTGAAGCTCGGAGATTTTCTGTCTTGTAATTCTCAGTGTAAGTTTTGTAAGTTTCGGCTCAATCGGCTGTAAAAAATTCCAGCTTATGAGCTTTGATGAAATGCTGTAGCCAAAAAGCCCCCACAGCTGCTTTCCGATATGCTCAATGCTGAGACGGCGCAAAATCCCGCTAAACCCCACATCAACTGCAATCAGACAGAGATTCCCCTCAATATCACCAAGCTTTATATCATTTACCCTTACAATCTTTACCCCGTACACATCAACAATCTGCTTGTCCAGAAGGTCCCTGCATATCAGAAGGTCTTCTTCTTTTGCCTTCTGCTCAGCAAGCTCGCTCAAAAAGTTTTTTACTGAAATGATTCTTTTGTTGAAAAGGTTTATGTTCTCGAAAGGTATGAGGATGTGGTTTCTTTTTTTTGAAGTAACTACAACTGATTCAATTCTTGGAAAGACCTCGCCGGTCCTTACAAGAAAATCAGTTATCCTGCCGACCTCTTCACCTGCCCTGTCAAGGACAGGCTTTTTTAATACCTCGCTTACAAAAATATCTCCGACAAAATACACGGCTTTCTCCTTTTTATCTGTTTCATTCAGGCAATAAACAGAAAAACACTTTTAAAGCGGAGATTACCTTTTAACATTCTGCACAGCAATTGTTATATGCGGATTATTTTAACAGACAATTGATAAAAAGGAAAGTTTAAACTTGAAATCCGGGAAAAGAGCCTTTTCCCCGTCCATTAACGGAACGTATTCAAGCCTTCGCCGGTTCAACAATGAAATGCAACACTTGGGAAAGCAGAAATGATGCTATCCTAAGTGGCTATTGGAAAACACTATGTTCACCCCGTTAGAAGTTTTTAAAACTTCTAACGGGGTTCATTTAAACCTGACCGAGAGAGATCAAATAACCCCGTGCTTCCGCATGTGGCTTTTGAGTATATTTTTCATATTGTCATTCCCGCGAAACTTATCCTTGACTGACTATTTTCATGCTCTTCTGAGAAAGAATCTCTCTTATAGCCGCTGGAATTCCTTTAAGAATATCCATTGCTGTGAGCGACATCTCACCTCTTTTCTCTGCCATTATGTCACCGCTTAGACCGTGAAGATAAACTCCTGCCTTTGCTGCATCAATAGGAGAAAACCCCTGTGAGATAAACCCTGCAATCATTCCGGTTAACACATCCCCTGCCCCGCCTGAAGCCATTCCTGGATTGCCTGTAAGATTAACAAAAACAGTTCCGTCAGGTCCGCTTACCACTGTATTTTTCCCCTTAAGAACAACATAAACTCTGTTTGCTCTTGCAAAATCTCTTGCAACTTCAATTCTGTTCTTTTGAACCTCCTTTGCTGAAAGCCCGCAAAGCCTGCCCATCTCTCCGGGATGTGGAGTTATCACAACATCTTTTTTTGCAGATTTTAAAATTTTTGCATCACCCTGTAAAGCGTTTATCCCGTCAGCATCAAGAACAACCGGAACATCAAGCTTTTTTATAAGACTCCTGACAACCTCGCAGGTTTCTGTGTTTGTTGAAATACCCGGACCAATAACAGCAACTGTTTTCCCTCTGGAAAACTCCAGCATAATTTTCTCAGCCTTTTTTGAAAAAGTCTTCTCAGATGTTTCAGGAACAGGAAGAGACATCACCTCTGTTAGCTTCATCTCAACAATTGGATTCAGGCTCTCAGGTATTGCAAGGGTTGCAAGCCCTGCGCCGGACTTCAATGCAGCCTCGCTTGTCATTGTAGCTGCACCTGTTTTTCCGGTTGAACCTGCAATGACAAGAACATGCCCGAAATCCCCCTTGTGTGCATTCTCTCTTCTTGGTTTTAAAAGCCCTGCAATCTCTTCTTCTTCTATCAGGAAGGTCTTTATCCTGCTTTCATCTATGATTTTTACAGGAATCCCGATATCCCCAATTTCAACAACCCCTGCAAATCTTGCAGCAGGGTAGCTTACAAGGCTAATCTTTGGAAGACAGAGCGCAACTGTAAGGTCTGCAGCAATTGAAGGACCGATAATCTCGCCTGTGTCAGAGGAAATCCCTGAAGGAAGGTCAATTGAGACAACCGGAATCTCCAGCCCGTTGATGTATTCTATGACATCTCCGTAAAAACCTTTTACCCCTTCAGACAACCCTGTTCCAAATATTGCATCAACTATTATGTCGCTGTCCTCAATAATTCTTTTAACTTTTAAGCTAAACCTCTCCTTGCCTGAAACCTCGATGACGTCTATCCCGCCTTTGATTGCAGTTTTAAGATTTATCCTTGCATCTCCTTTTATGTTTTTTCTCTCAGCAAGGAGAACTATCAGCGGCTCCCCTCCGCTGTTTTTAATATGCCTTGCAACAACGCAGCCATCACCGCCATTGTTTCCCTTGCCTGCAACAATCGTAACTCTCAGACCCCTCAAATCCCCAAAATATTCTTCAATACATGAGAGAACGCTCAATCCGGCATTCTCCATAAGAATGACTCCGGGTATCCCCCATCCCTCAATAGCCTTTCTGTCAATCTCTCTCATCTCCTGCGCAGTAACTATTTTCATATCTGTCTCCTGTAGGTTTAAAAAGGGTTCTAGGATTCGAGGGGTCAAGGGTTTATTTTCTACCGTATTTCTCCTCTTTTGGAAAATCTTTTGTTATTCTATAAATATCTAAACATATCTGATAGGACTTCTGCCAGACCTTTAATTCTTTATAATTCTTCAGCATTTCACTCGACCCCTTGAATCCTCGAACCCTCGAATCCTAAATTTTCAATCCTTATACGCAATTGCATCTATCTCAATCCCGACATCCTTTGGAAGCCTTGACACCTCAACTGTTGCCCTTGCAGGAGGATTTATCTGGAAATACCTTGCAAAGACCTCATTGAATTTTGCAAACTCCTTAATCTCCTTCAGATACACGGTTGTTTTAATAACATCATTCAGGTCCATTCCTGAGAAAATGAGAATATTCTTTATATTCTCCATAACCCTTTCAGTCTGCTTCTCTATTCCGCCCTGAACTATCTCTCCGCTTTTTGGGTCTATTGGAATCTGGCCAGAAGTAAAAAGCCATGGACCTACCTTTACAGCCTGCGAATAGGGACCTATTGCCTTTGGCGCAGTATCAGTCTGGATAATATCTTTTTTCACCTTTGCCTCCTTTATGAATAAGCTCTCAGCAATCAGCTTTCAGCCCTCAGTTATTGAACGAACTACCCCACACTGCACGCTGGCTGACCGAGAATGTCATTGCGAGCAGGTCCCTTGCTCGTCATTGCGAAGGGCTTTAGCCCTGACAAAAAGGGAATTCTTTGTCAACCTGCAAGCTACAGAAAATTATCACCCTCCAACTCTTTCAACAAGCGTTATCTCTTTCAGTCCCTTTAAATCTTTAATCGTCTTGTTAAGCTGTTTGACATTGCCAACCTCGAGAACAAAATCCATAGTAGCCTTTTTATCCTCATTCGTGTTGATTTGCGCTGAAGTAATGTTTATGTTGTTTGAGGCTATGACTGAGGTGACTTTTGCAAGAATTCCCTTCTTGTCTGTTGAAACCACAATAATCCTTACAGGTCTTTTTGTCTCTTTTGCAAGGTCCCACTCAACATCTATTCTCCTCTGAGGGTCTATGTCTATCTTGCTAATAAAAGGGCAACTGCGAGTGTGAACGGTTACTCCCCTTCCCCTTGTGATAAAACCCCTTATCTCATCACCAGGAACAGGGTTGCAACATTTTGCAAACCGTATAAGTATATTATCAAGGTCTTTAATTTTTATCCCTTCTTCTTTCCTGCCCATCACTCTTTTCAGAGCGCTTCTTATGCGGGATTCTTTTTTTGCCTCCTGCTGCTGCAAAGTCTCTTTTGGCAGGAATTTGCTTGCAATCTGAAATGGCGCAAGCCTTCCGTAGCCGATGGCAGTAAATAACTGGTCTGCTTTATGGAACCCGAGGTTTTCATAAACCCTCACAAATTCCTGTGAACAGAAAAGTTTTGTTGGATTGAGATTATATCTCTTGAACTCCCTTTCGCAGATTTCAGTCCCAAGCTTCAGGCTTTCATTCGCCTCCTCGTCCTTGATGAACTGCTTTATCTTGCTTTTTGCCCGCGGAGTAACAACAAATTTGAGCCAGTCCTTGCTCGGGTGTTTTACCTGTGAAGTGATTATGTCAACTGTATCACCGCTTTTTAAAATCTCCCTCAGCGGAACCATCTTTCCGTTAACCCTCGTCCCAACGCATCTGTGACCAACATCAGTATGGATGCTGTATGCAAAATCAACCGGGGTTGCCCCTTTTGGAAGGCTCTTTACATCTCCCTTTGGAGTGAAGATATATACCTCCTGAGGGAAGAGGTCCATCTTAATCCCTTCCATAAATTCCCTTGGGTCTTTCATATCACCCTGCCAGTCAATAAGCTGCCTTAACCAGTTAAACCTCTCGCTCTGAATATTATCTATCTCTCCTTTCTCCTTGTATACCCAGTGTGCAGCAATACCCTCCTCGGCAATCTTGTTCATTTCGCTGGTTCGTATCTGAATCTCTATCCTCTGCCCACTGGGACCAATGACAGTAGTATGAAGGGACTGGTACATATTTGCCTTTGGCATTGCAATGTAATCCTTGAATCTTCCCGGAACAGGAGTCCATATGGAATGAATAATGCCCAGTGTTGCATAGCAGTCGCTCACAGATTTTGTTACTATTCTGAAACCAAGCAGGTCATAGACTTCATCAAAGGAAATATTTTGCTTAATCATTTTCTGGTAAATACTGTTGAAATGTTTTGGCCTTCCTGCAACATCAATATCAAGGTTTGCCTGTTTAAGATGAGAAAGGATTATTCCCCTCACCTCTTCAATATATTTTTCTCTCTCATTCCTTTTCTTTGAAATTTTTTTTGCAAGCTCATAATAGACCTGAGAGTTTAGAAACCTGAGAGCCAGGTCTTCAAGCTCCCATTTCATCCACCCTATTCCAAGTCTGTTGGCAAGCGGCGCATAGATGTCAGCAGTCTCTTTTGCTATTATTCTCTGTTTTTCATGAGGCAGGTGCTCGAGGGTTCTCATATTATGAACCCTGTCTGCAAGCTTAATAAGAAGAACCCTTATGTCCTTTGACATTGCAAGAATCATCTTCCTGAAGTTTTCAGACTGCTGTTCTTCTGAAGAAGTGAACTCAATCCTTCCTATTTTTGTAACACCGTCAACAAGCGCCGCAATCTCCTCTCCAAACATTTCAGTGAGCTGGCTTAGGGTTGCTTCAGTGTTCTCAATGGTGTCGTGAAGTATCCCTGCGGCAATTGTGGGAATATCAAGTCTGAGGTCAGCAAGTATGTTTGCTACTTCAAGGGGGTGGAAAAAATAAGGCTCTCCTGACATCCTCTGCTGGTCTCTGTGGACCTTGGCTGAAAAGATGTAAGCCTTCCTTATTAAAAAACCGTCTTTGCCCTTTATGTAGGAATTTATTTTGTCAATCAGTTCTTCACACCTTATCATACCCTATCTCCACCAAATCCACATTCAACTTCCCGAGAAGCTGCAAAAGCTTTAATTCCTCTCCGCGTTCTGCCTCAAAAAAACAATATGTGTTGCATCTGCAGGCATCTGACCAAAGGTCGGGTCAATATCAATCCACTCTCCGAGAAACGCCTCGCACCAGACGTGATACAAAAACCCTCCGAAATATTCTGAATATACTATTCCGCCAACAACCCTGCAGGGAATTCCTGATGCCCTCAGGAGCGCTGCAGCATTATTTATACTATATATATTAAAAATTAAGATTTTCAATAAAAACCTTAAGAAAATCAGTATTTGATTTTTTTATCTTGACACAGAAAAGCCTCTAAGTTATAAAAAATAAGAATAAAATATAAGCATGTCATCAAACTATTGCTAATAGTGACAGCGCTATATGGAGTGGCGCTGTATTTATTTTATGGTAGTAAAAATATGCCAAAAACAAAAAAACGGAAAAAGGCGAAGCCGGTAAAAGCAGCAAAACATGGCAAAGCAGCAAAACATGGCAAAGCAGCAAAACATGGCAAAGCAGCAAAAGCAGCAAAACTGGTAAAGCCCGAAAAAGAAAAAAAAGAAGTAGCGGGCAAATACGAGCCTATAAGAAAAATCTTAGAGGAACAGAGGGCTACCCTCATCAGAGAAGCAATGGCAGCAATAAATAGCACTATGAATCCTGAGCTGGAGACATACTCTGACCCCGGTGACCAGGCATCAGCAGAATCTGACCGCAACTTCTTCATAAGGCTTAAAGAAAGAGAACAGAAGCTGATAAAAAAGATGGAGCTTGCGTTGGAACAGATAAAGAACGGAACCTTTGGCATATGCGAGGTCTGCGGCAAAGAAATAGGTATTAAAAGACTCAAGGCAAGGCCTGTTGCCACTCTATGTATTGAGTGCAAGACAGATGCTGAAAAGGAAGAAAAAGCAAGAAACCTTTAGACTGATTTATTAGTCCTTTCACAGTCTTTTAATCTCCGACATAAACCCGTTAAATGCCACAAAAAAACCATTTTGATATTTTTCTAAAAATCCATCAAAACATATTCCCGTCAGAGGTATCTCAGACAAGGAGGTATTTTATGAATATAGAGGCTTTAAAGGCTATTGAATTAGGAATACCTTTATGGCAGATGGCTTTCTGCGTTGCCTTGATTTCATTATTTATGTTGTTTGGTAAGGATAAACATTGTATTTCTGTTTCTCTTGTTTTTTTCCTGTACTGGGGGTTTTTCCATAACCGCATAAAGCTGCATGAACTTTTTGGCAGTTCGCCATTCTTTATGACATCTTACATAGTCTGTGCAATAATTCTTTTTTTCCTCATCCTTATTTCATTTTTCATCAAAGAATGAAGAGTTAGTCAGAGCTTTCCAACCTTCCTGATGTCTATCAGTTCTTCTTTTGGAGGGAATTTCACTATCTCGCCCATTTTCTTTTCAGTTTTTCTGATTTCAAATTTTCTCTGAACCTTCAGCGTAATCACACCATCAAAACCATTGTTGCCTGCAATAAATTCTTTAACGCTTTCAAGCTCATTCTGGCTAAATATCTTTTCTGAGATTTTTACCAGCTCGTTCATAGTATTTTTATTCAGCTTCCCAATTCCTGTCAAAGGATCATCAGTCTCATATATTTCTGCATAATCCTCAAACGTGGTTAAGTTAAAACCGGAAACCATTTTCCCGTAAGCTGAAACAAAAGCATCTATTTTTTCTTTATGCATTTTCTTAAATTCAAATTCCATCTGTTTTCTGAGCTCTTTTTCCTGAATTTCAGCCTTCTCGTTTTTAAGTTCTATTCTTCCGTGTATGAGTTGGTAGGTGCAGGAAGCATTAACGCTCTCTCTCCATCTCCGGACGACAAAGCCCTCTCTCCCGTTTGTTGCCTCCATATAGCTTTCTTTCACCGGGTTCATATGCGGTCTGTTGCAAACCATTGAATCCCTGTTAACAATCAACTCTTCAATGCTGTGTTTTGCGTGCCTGATTATTAAATGAGTCCTGTCATTGGAATAAATTTCAACAAAGTCTTCTTCCTCTTTGCTGAATTCATATTCAGGGTAGGTATCATAAGGGGTGAAACATATTACCAAATCACACTCAATGCATCTGAAAAATCTCTCTGTCATTGTTTATTATTCTTTTGAGCAAAAGGAAGGATTTTCTGTGCCTCAATCTTTTCTGCATGCTTTTCAAGAAATTCCCTGAATGCAAGCAGGCAGACATTGCTGAATGACCTTAATTCTCGGTCAGCATAATGCCTTATTTTCTCAATCAACTCCATATCCTTTTCACTTATATAAATAGTTACAGGTGGCATATCAATCCCCTTATATTGTTACATAATATATGAGAATATATTATATGATGTCAACAAAAATCTTCTTAAACCCCCGTCACAAATTCATTTGACTTCACCTTATATCTATTAGTAAAATTCAAAAATTATGGCTAACAGAATTTCTGATAACATCCCTGATGTCTCCCTTTATCTTTCTGTTGTTATACCTGTTTTCAATGAAGAAGAGAGTCTCCCTCATCTTGCTGACAGGCTGCACAAATCTCTTCAGGAACTCAATAAGAAATATGAGGTGATACTTGTTGATGACGGTTCCACAGACAGCAGTGAAACAGTATTGCGGGAGATATGCAGGAATTTCCCATACTTTAAAGCCATACGCTTTCGCAGAAACTTCGGACAGACTGCTGCCATTGCCGCAGGACTTGACCACGCAAAAGGAGAAATCATAATTACCCTTGATGCAGACCTGCAGAATGACCCTGAAGATATACCAAACCTTCTATCCAGACTTAATGAGGGTTATGACGTGGTCAGCGGTTGGAGGAAAAACAGAAAGGATACTTTCCTTACTCGCAAGTTGCCGTCTTTTATAGCCAACTGGTTAATCGGCTATGCAACAGGAACAAAACTCCATGATTATGGATGTACCCTGAAAGCATATAAGACTGAAGTCATAAAGGATGTCTCCTTGTACGGAGAACTCCACAGATTCATACCTGCCCTTGCAAGCCTTGAAGGTGCAATAGTGACAGAAATGCCTGTTAATCATCACGAAAGAAAATTCGGGAAAAGCAAATATAATCTTTCAAGGACACTTAATGTTATACTTGACCTCTTTACAGTCTCCTTTTTAAGAAGATATCAGACCCGCCCAATACAGATTTTTGGGAAAATAGGAGCAATATCCTTTCTGCTGGGATTTGCCATATCCGCATATCTCTCCTTCGAAAAGATTTTTTTTGGAGCCTCTCTTGCTAACAGGCCTCTTCTCATACTGGGAGTATTATTGATTTTAGCAGGAATACAGCTTTTAAGCCTTGGCCTTATAGCAGAAATGCAAATCAGGACCTATTTTGAATCCCAGAAAAAGCCAATATACAGGATAAGGGAAATTATAGAATAGAAGCAGGTGAAGATTCTGCTTGCCAATTTTCTGAAATTCACGCATAATTTTTTCAGACAAAGGAGTGTTGGCAGATGAAAAAAACAATAATCCTGATTATAGTCTTCCTGCTTCTTCTGACCTTCTCGGTTCTTGAAGCAGACCAGCCTCAGATAGATGTCATAACTGTTGACGGGGTCATAAACCCTGTAACAGCAGACTTCATCACCGCTTCCATAGAAAGGGCTACAGGCGACAAGGCGGAGTGCCTGATAATACGGCTTGATACTCCGGGCGGTCTGGTGGACTCAACAAGATTAATTATCAAAGGAATTATGGCTTCAAAAATTCCTATTGTGGTATTTGTTTCTCCAAGCGGTGCAAGGGCAGCCTCCGCGGGAGTATTCATAACCCTTGGAAGCCATGTTGCTGTAATGGCGCCAAGCACAAATATCGGAGCAGCCCATCCTGTAACCATCGATGGAGGAGGAGACAAAGACTCTGTAATGGGAGAAAAAATCGAGAACGACCT
Organism: Candidatus Schekmanbacteria bacterium RIFCSPLOWO2_02_FULL_38_14; assembly: GCA_001790855.1. NCBI lineage: Bacteria > Candidatus Schekmaniibacteriota > Candidatus Schekmanbacteria bacterium RIFCSPLOWO2_02_FULL_38_14. Next base: position 59,671 of record MGDH01000015.1, read on the forward strand.
TGCTGCTTACATAAGAACAATAGCAAACAAAACAGGGAGAAACGCTGAATGGGCTGAAAAAGCTGTAAGGGAGAGCGTGTCAATCACAGAACAAAAAGCCCTTGAAGAAAAAATAATAGACTTTATTGCAAAGGACATGGATGACCTCATTGCAAAGCTTGACAAAAGAAAAATTATAACTGCTGCCGGAGAAAAGGTGATTAAGGCAAAAAACGCAAGGGTTAACCATATTGAGATGACCACGCCTCAGAAATTTTTCAAGGTCATAACCGACCCGAACATTGCCTATCTGCTGATGATGATAGGAATGGCTGGAATATTTTTTGAACTTAAAAGCCCGGGGCTGATTTTTCCGGGAATTGTTGGTGTCATAAGCCTGATTCTTGCTTTTTATGCCCTGCAGACTCTCCCGATAAACTATGCCGGATTGTTTCTTATCCTTTTTGCAGTACTGCTCTTCATTACAGAATTGTATGTGCCAAGTTACGGATTGCTCACAACAGGCGGAATTATTTCCCTTGTTCTTGGCTCAATGATGCTAATTGATACACCTTACCCGTTTTTAAAAGTCTCTTTAAATGTAATTCTCCCTGCCGCGCTTTCAATTGCTGCAATATTCTTCTTTCTTGTAGGAGCAATCGTAAGAGCGCATTCCAAAAAAACAACAACAGGAAAGGAAGGACTTATTGGGACAACCGGGTCCGCAGAAACTGATATAAAAAAAACAGGCACGGTTATGGTCCATGGAGAACTATGGAATGCTGTCAGCGATGAAGAGATAAACGAGAAGGAGAAGGTTAAAATAACTGGCATAAATGGTCTCTTGCTTAAAGTGGAAAAGTTGAAATAATTGTATTTTTTTTAAACTTTTAATGGAGGATTTTTTATGAACGGAATAGTAATTTTTATTTCAATAGTCCTTCTCTACATCCTTATGTCAATCAAAATACTGAATGAATATGAAAGAGGTGTCGTCTTCAGGCTTGGAAGAATTATCGGCGCAAAGGGACCCGGTGTCATTCTGGTCTTTCCTGTAATAGACTCTATGATGAGGATTGACCTCAGGGTTGTAACCACTGATGTCCCGCCTCAGGATGTAATTACAAGGGATAATGTAACTGTTAAAGTCAATGCCGTGATTTACTTCAGGGTCATTGACCCCAACAAAGCAGTTATAGAAGTAGAAAATTATCTCTATGCTACTTCCCAGCTTGCACAGACAACGCTGAGGAGCGTTTTAGGACAGTCAGAACTGGATGAACTCCTCGCCCACAGAGATAAAATAAACCAGCAGCTTCAGGCTATTCTGGACAAGCAGACAGAGCCATGGGGAATAAAGGTAACTGCAGTTGAAGTCAAGAATGTAGATTTGCCTCAGGAAATGCAGAGAGCAATTGCCAAACAGGCTGAGGCAGAAAGGGAAAGACGGGCAAAAATAATAGCCGCCGAAGGAGAATTTCAGGCAGCTGCAAAGCTTGTGGATGCTGCAAAAATGATTCAGGAACACCCCGCAGCGCTTCAACTGCGATATCTGCAGACCCTTGTTGAGGTTTCCACAGCATCCAATAATTCAACAACAATATTCCCAATACCAATTGACCTTTTCAGACCGTTTATTGAGGGAATAAAAAAGGTATAATGGGGTTTTTTGAGTATTTGGTTGCGTTAAATCCGAAACTCAAAATCCTAAATTCCCTGCCTGTCCGCAGACAGGTAAACAATATCAAATGGCAAAAATCCAAAATTGAAAACATTTTGAACATTTGAATTTAGGATTTGTTTGGGATTTAGATATTAGAATTTAGGATTTTATTTAACTTCTCCACAAGCTCTGGCAGGATTTCTCCAGCCCTGCCCATTACAGAGTAATCAACAAGGTCGGATATCGGAGTAGGATCCCTGTTTATTTCAACAACGCAGGCGCTGTTCTCCTTTGCAATCATTGCAAAGGAAGCAGCAGGCTGGACAAGAGCAGAGGTTCCAACTGAAAAAAAGAGCTCACATTTCTCTATTGCCTCATAGGATATTTTTATGTCTTCTGAATCAAGAGACTCACCAAACCATACTATGTGAGGCCTGAGCATTTTTCCGCATTCACACATTGGCGGAATATCTTTCAGTGGAACTTCAATGTTTTCCGAAACCCTTTCTTCCCCTGTACATCTCACTCTCCAGATATTTCCGTGTATTTCCCTCAGGTTTTTGCTTCCGGCTTTTACGTGCAGTCCGTCAACATTCTGCGTTATTAGTAAAAAATCAGGATAAACAGTCTCAAGCTTGGCAATTGCATAATGCCCTGGATTTGGCAGGCATTTGGAAATTATCTGCCTTCTCCAGTCATACCATTCCCATACAAGCCTTGGATCTCTTGCAAAAGCGTATGGTGTTGCAAGCTCTTCAGCCATGTATTTTCTCCATAGCCCGTCTTCGCCCCTGAATGTTGGAACCCCGCTCTCAGCAGAAATGCCTGCCCCTGTCAGAACAACAACCGATTTTGCTCTCCTGCATCTTTCAATCAACTCTCTTGAAAATTCCATCCCCTTTCCTTTCAAACAATTTCAAATTTTCAATTTTCAATTTAAAATTCTATTCCTCCTTCTCAATCTCCATCTTTCCATTCACTATCTTCAGATATCCCATTCTCGCCCTGATATCGTGTTCAAAAATCAAAAGCCATTTCTTTGCCAAAGCCTGATTCAATATCTTTTTTTTCATTTCAATTGACTCTTCAGGGAAAAGGTCATATCCCATTCCCCACGTTATTGGAAGATGAGAAATGGTCGGAACTAAATCTGCGAGATAAAAAGCCTTTCCCCCTTCGCTTTCAATGAGTACTGACTGATGATGCCTGTTGTGTCCCGGGGTTTTCATAACCCTTATCCCCTCTTCAACCGTCTCATCATCATACAAAAATTCTACCCTCTTATGCTCCATTAACGGCAAAAAATTTTCCCTGAGATAACTCCCCCTTGTCCTCTCACCGGCATTTAGCGCATCATCCCATTCCCCCCTTTGTATAAAATATTTTGCCTTTGGAAATGCGGGTATAATTTTTCCGCCTTCCGAAATCACAGTATTTCCACCAGCATGGTCAAAGTGAAGATGGGTGTTAATCACAATATCAATGTCTGATGGTGAAATGTTTAATTCTGAAAGGGATTTTGCCAGATTTTTATCTTTGTTTATCCCGTAAATCTCATAATGCTTTTTATCCCATTTATCCCCTATCCCTGTATCAACAAGAATATTTCTGTTTCCTGTTCTGATTAAAAGCGGATTCAAACCGCAGGTTATGCGGTTTTTCTCATCAGGAGTTTCTTTTTTCTCCCATAAAACCTTTGGCACAATGCCGAACATTGCACCGCCATCAAGCTTAAAAGTTCCGTCAGACAGAGAAAAGATTTCAAATTTACCAAACTTCATATGTGTGACCATTCCTTAAAACGGGTTCAAGGGGTCTAGGGGTTAAGGATTCAGGATAACTTAAAGTTCAAAGTTTGAAGTTTTGAACTGTAGTTTTTAGCTTTGCATTTTAAGTTTTTAATTTTTTACACTTGCTCCTACCCTCTTGAACCCTCGACCCCTTGAATCCTTGAACCCTTTACATCACTGTCTCCACCCACACCCTAAATCCGTCCGTTCTTAATGTTACTGCTCCGTTTATATCTGTTCTGTATATTTTTGCACCTGATTTTTTGTAATCTTCCAGTGTTTGCTCTGAAGGATGGCCAAAAGGGTTGTTGGCTCCAACAGAAATCACAGCTATTTCTGGTGAAACTTTTTTTATTAATTCAGAATTTCCAGAAACCTTCCCTCCGTGATGGGGTACTTTGATAACAGTACTTTTAATATCTGCATCCCTTAGTATTATATCCTCTATTGCCTCTTTTTCAATATCTCCTGAAAAAAGAATCTTGACCTTTTTGTATATGACCTGAAAGACAAGCGACTGGTTATTCATATTCTTCCAAAACCCGTTTTTTCTGTCACATAGTTTTTCAGAAGGATTTAAAAAACGGATTGATATGTCTTTGCCAATTTTAAACTCTTCTCCGCTCATAATCCTTTTTTGAGGAATATTTCCTTTCTGAATTTTTTCCTTGATTAAAGAATAATTTAAACTGCGGTTATCTGTTGCGCATCCTTCCCGGAAATTTTTTACTTTAAAATTATCAAGCACTGCCTTAATCCCGTTCATATGGTCCGGATGCGGATGGGTAAGAATGAGATAGTCTATGGTTTTAATCCTGCTGAAGAAAAGATAGGGAGCAACAACCTGCCCTCCCACATCAAACCTGTCATCGCGAGTGCCTCCTCCGTCAACAAGCGCGGTTTTTCCGTCAGGAAATCTTATAAAGACAGAATCGCCTTCTCCAACATCCATAAAGGTTATTCTCATTTCATCAGAACCAAATGACGGAAAAATGTTTGTGAAGAAACTGCATGTCAGAATGACTGCAAGAAAAATCAAAACAGTCTGCGCCATTTTTCTCCCTTTTGAATAAACAATGAGGAATATCAAAATATAAAATAACGATATTTCAATAAAACCCGGAGTAAAAACCCTGATATAAGAGAATGGCAGCCTGCTGAAATATTCAACGACTTCAAGCATTGATGAAAGCATCAAATCCAGCGCCCTGACAACATAAAACAACGGCATTGAAGGAATACTTGCGCAAAATAAAAAGAAAATCCCTGTCCCGAAAATTAAACTCGCAATGGGAACAGCAACAAAATTCGCAAGAACCCCGGTAAGAGAGATGCTATTAAAATAAAAAGCTAAAACCGGAGTAACACCAATCTGTGCCGACAGGGATGCTGAAACAAGCCCTCTCATATACCTGAAGGGTATGAATTTCAGAACATTATTAAACTTTGGTGTGAGGTAGATTATAAAAAAAGTAGCAGCAAAGGTAAGGATGAATCCAACATCAAAAACTGCATTTGGTTCAATCACAAGGATTACAAAAGCAGCAATGCAGAGCGTGTTATAAATTTCATTTTCTCTCCTTATGATTACTGAAACAAAATAAACTGCTGTCATTATCATTGCCCTTTTAACAGAAGGCTGCATTCCTGCTAATACAGAATAAAACACAACAGCAATTATTGATGGAAATGATGCAATTGAGGGTTTAAAGCCAATTATTCTGAAAAGCATATAGAATATAAAGCCCACAAGCCCGATATTGAAGCCTGAAATGGCAAAAATATGGTATGTTCCTGAGCGCTTGAATGTCTTTTCTATTTCTTCAGTTAAGCTGCTTCTTTCTCCAAAAAGTGTTGCAACAAGCATTGAGGAATTGGGAGTAACAAAATTCCCATTGATTCTATCTATTAAAAATTTTCTCCAGTCATAAACCCACTCAAGGAAAGGATTTCCGGCGCCTTTGATTTTATCAGCTATGAAAAGGTCATTTTTTATTCTTGCAATAACAAGTATTCCTTTGGATTTTAAAAACTTCTGGTAATCAAATCCTCCCGGATTTTTGTACCCTCTTGGAACTACCAGCCTTGCATAGACCTTCAGCCTGTCTCCGTAATCTACATTGCCCCCGCCTTTGTATATATTTGCTTGAACCATGCCTGTAACAGCAAATATTTTATCTTTTTTCTCCAGTCTTTCTGCTTCAAGGATAAAGGAAGTCCTGTCCTTGTGTTCTTCCGGGATAGAAACAACTGTTCCGGAAAGTAAAGCATCTTCTCCAGAGGTAATCTTGTGAACTATATGATTTATTGGAATTAAATCGTTTGAAAGAAAACTATAAAAACAGCCAACAGCAAAAGCGAGAAGCATTAAAAATATTTTTACTGATTTTTTGTACTTTAAGCCAAGGATTCCTGAAAGAAAAATAACTGACAGGATACAGGTATATGAGAATAAATCATTGAACACTGGAAATATGCGGCTAAAAATAAGCCCGGATAGAAAAGGAAAAAATGTTATTGTTATTGGTCTTCTTAGTTTCTGCATAATTTTCTTAAGTCTATAATAGCAAAGCTTTGCTTTGCCTGCCTACCGCAGGCAGGCATCTACTTTTCACTATTCACTTCACTGATTCCGAATCCATCACTCCCAACGATTCCTGACCCATCACTTCCAACTTGTTCAGAAACAGCAATTTCACAGCCATCAGCCTTTTAAGTAGACTTTAACAGATTTTGATGATATAAGAAAACTAATTTTTAAATTTAATCTGTGTAATCAAATAATAATTTTCAGGAGAAACTAATGTTTAAAATTGCAGGCATTCAGGCTGCATGCAGTGAAGATAAAGACAAAAATTTAGAAAACACCATCAGTCTGATCCGTATGGCAGCAGAGCGTGGAGCAAAAATTGTCGGATTACAGGAACTATTCAACATCCAATGGTTTCCTTATGAGATAAATGAAAATAACTTTGCCCTTGCTGAAAAAGAAGACGGGAAAACAATCAAAACCCTGCAGGCTCTGGCAAAGGAAAAGGAGATTGTCCTCATATGCCCCTTTTTTGAGCAGGACATAAGCGGCGTATATTACAATACTGCTGTTGTAATCGACGCTGACGGAAGCATAGCAGGCAAATACCGCAAAAACCACATACCTGAACATCCTTACTGGGAAGAAAAATATTATTTCAAGCCCGGCAACCTCGGTTTTCCTGTATTTGCAACCAGATATGCAAAAATCGGGGTTCAGATATGCTGGGATGTTTTCTTTCCTGAAGTATCAAGAATTCTTGCAGTAAAAGGCGCTGAAGTCATTTTTTCTCCAACAGCATCTGACTCAGTTTCTGCAATACAGAAGTGGGAAAAAGTAATTTCCTCAAACGCCATTGCAAACAATGTTTTTATTTTCCGCGTAAACCGCGTCGGCAAGGAAAAGCACCAGCAGTTTTACGGCAAGAGTTTCTGCGTGAATCCTGAGGGAAATTTTATCTGTGGTCCCAGCAATGAAAAGAACAGCATATTAATTGCAGACATAGATTTAGACCAAATAACTGAAGCCAGGAGGCTTTGGACATTTATGAGAGATAGGAGAGAGGAAATATACGGGGAAGTTGCAGGGTTGTCCCTTAAAAAACCCCTAAAGAAAGGGTAAAAAGGGAATAATATTACATCACCTTTTAACAAAAAATTTATGAGATTCAAATAGCCTTCTAACATCATTAAAATCCATAAATTCATAATGAGAAATTTTATTTTCCACACAAAATTCTTTCAGAAATCCCTTAGCAAACACAATATCTGCGCAGGATGCAGGACAGCGGTCTGAGGGACCATCACCTATAAAGATAATCTTATAACCTTCATTCTTTCTTGCCTCAACCACCATTCTCTTGCAGAAGCCGCAGGGATTATCCTTTCTCGGGCAAAGCTTGTGGCTTTTTTTATCAAACTCGAGCACCCATTCATTGCCTTTAAAGTTAAGCCTGTTTGAATGAAAAGGTATTTCCCCAAGCCCTTCTCTTTCAAGAATCCTCCTGATATAATAATCAAGCCCGTCGCTGACTATTTCAACTCTGACATTATTTTTTTTGCAACCGAAAAAAAAGGCTTTGAAGCCTTCATCTATTTCAACTGTCTCAATAAACCTGTCAAACTTCTCTTTAGTAATATCTATGCTTTTAAGAAGTTTTTTATATGCTTCTTCTGTGCTTAGTCTTCCGTCAACCCACTGCCTGTCTGTTTCCTGCCAATTAAATTTAGCAAATTCATCCAGAAGCAGATAGCAGACATCCCGCTTTGTAACAGTTCCGTCAAAATCGGTTAAAACCATCAGCCTTCTATCTCTCAAATCGCACCTATAATGAGGGGTTAGAAACCCTGCCTATCGATAGGCAGGACATTCCTACCCACTGATTTTCTGTCAGTTTTGCACTGATAATGAGATTGCTTCGTCGTTTCACTCCTCGCAATGACGCTTTGTATTCTAATGTTATTCCGGAATCAATCTGCTAATTAACTCCTTACTTAATACTTACAACTTAATCCTTAATTCTTATCACCTCACTGCAATAAAATCCTTCATCTTCCCGTACCTTTTCTCCCCTATTCCCTTAACCTTCATTATCTCTTCTTTCCTTGCAAATATCCCATTAGTCATCCTGTAAGAAATTATTCTTTTTGCAAACGTTTCACCGATTCCAGGAAGTTTCTCCAATTCATCCTGAGAAGCTTCGTTTATATTAATTAATTTTAAAGGCTTGAAACCAGCTTCTCTGTTCTCTTCTATTTTGTTCTCTTCTATCTCATCTAAATAAATTACTTCTATTTTTGTCCTGTTTTCTTTTACGACATTATCATTAACTTTATTCGTTGCATAGAATCTGTAAAGACCTGTTCCAATCAAAATAAAAATAATTATTGCTGTTATTATCTGCTCTTTTTCTTCTCTGCTCATAATCGTTTTCAAGAGATTTATTTTTTAAATATAATTGCCAGTCTATTTAAAGTCAAAGCCTATAATTTAAGTTGCCAGAGATTTGCCCCTGCTGAATACTATTCACTGACGACGATTTTACTCAAAACACCAAACTTCATTTTCCCTTGACTCTGAGCTTAAAATCATTTATTTTTAGAGAAATTTCAAAAGAATCTTGGCTGAGGCATCTTGCCTCAGGCAGGCAGGATGCCTGACCTATTTATTTTAACACTGAAAACAAACATGGATGACAAATTAAGAAAAAGAGTTACTTCCTGTATTGAAACTGTTTTAGACATTCACGAAGTATTGGGTAATGAAGGTTTTGATGAAGAGGTCCTGAATGAAATCCAGTATGCAAGAGAAAGACTTGACGAAATCCACTTTTTAGGTGTTAACGAAGAACAGGTTAAAAAAATAGAAGAGGCAACCTCCAAACTATTAGACGTCTTAAATCAGCTTTCGAAAAACTACGGATTTAACCATTCGTTAATAAGAGTAATTCATTAGTAGTTGATAGCCACCTGATATTATATTTCAAAAAATGAATTTTTTGACAATCTCTTTTTAGTAAAAAAGATAAATATAATGGAAAATGTTACAATAATTCCTGTTAATCCTTTGATGATTTTCCCTTTTGTTTTTCTCCTCCTTTCCATAGCAGTTATTCCTTTAATCAATAAGCACTGGTGGGAAAGGAATTATCCTGTTTTTTCTTTTGGATTGGGGTTTGTTGCAATTATTTATTATATTTTTTTTCTAAAAAATAGTGCCAGAATGGTACACACAGGACTGGAGTATATCAGTTTTATCACCCTAATTGGCTCTCTTTTTGTTGTCGCAGGTGGTATCCATATTAATATAAAGGGACAGTCAACACCACACGCAAATGTAATTATGTTATCTATTGGTGCGCTCGTTTCAAATGTTTTGGGAACAACAGGAGCATCAGTGCTCCTTATAAGGCCATATCTAAAGGTAAATAAGTATCGTCTTACAAGTTACCATGTTGTTTTTTTCATTTTTATTGTGAGTAACATTGGAGGAGCCCTTACCCCAATAGGCGACCCTCCTTTATTTCTTGGATACTTAAAGGGGGTCCCTTTCTTTTGGGTAATTAATAAGGTTTGGTCTGCCTGGCTTTTGGCTATAAGTTTACTACTTATAATTTTTTACTTAATTGATTATCGCTATTATATAAGAGTTAAAGAAAAACTTAGAGAAGAGGTCGAATTTAAAGGCGAAGAAACCCATGTTTTAGGTCTTTATAATATCTTATTCCTCATTCTCATCCTCATAGCAGTTTTTATTAATAAACCCGTATTATTAAGGGAATCTATTATGGCAGGCGCTGCAATTTGTTCATATTTTACAACAAGAAAAGAAATACACGAAAGGAATAAGTTTAATTTTATTCCCATAAAGGAAGTTGCAATTCTTTTTGCTGGAATTTTTGCAACAATGGTCCCCTGCCTTGACTGGCTTCAGATTAATGCAGGAAAACTTGGGATAGAAACTCCCGGGCAATTTTTCTGGGGGACAGGTATTTTGTCAGGTGTTTTAGACAATGCTCCTACATATCTTAATTTTTTAAGTGCATCATTTGGGTTGCATGACCTTCAACTTGATAACCAGACACATATGGTAATATTTCTTGAACAGCACTGGAAATATCTTCAGGCTATTTCAGTGGCTGCTGTCTTCTTTGGCGCAATTACATACATAGGTAACGGACCTAATTTTATGGTTAAATCAATCTCTGAGCAGGAAGGTGTTCATTGTCCAAGCTTTTTTGGATATATCATAAAATATTCTTTGCCAATTTTGGTACCGATTTTTGCATTTATATGGCTTCTATTTTTCAGGGTTAACTAAAAAATTAGATACAGTTAAATATTTTGCCCAAGATAAAATCATAAATATCCATCCGCTTATTTTCACCTAACAATCCCTTTTAATTATAAATGAACCACGTCTTCTGGATGATACAGCGAAAGAAACAAAAGCATATACTCTCTAAGGTGGCGCGTAAGCAAAAAGTTATTTTTTATATGCTCCTTGCCATTTTCGCCTAATTTCTTAGAATATTCTGAGCTATTGAGTAATTGTTTAATGGCAAAAGCAGCTCCCTCAATTGAATGACAAAGTAATCCAGAATATTTATGTTTTATCTGTAAAGGAATCCCTCCGACATTGGAGGCAACCACTGGCTTTGCCTTCCAAAGGGCTTCGGCAACAGTTAAGCCAAAGCCTTCTTTCAGAGATTTCTGTATAATAATAGTTGATGCTCTCTGTAACGCGTTTACTTCAATATCGCTATGAAACAAGAGTAAAACGTGTATATCTTTGTCTTGCTCAGCCTTTTCCCGCACTTCTTCAAGGACTTTTATCCCTTCGGGGTCATCTTCTGCAGTGCCGCCGGCCAATACAAGCTGGCAATCAATATATTTTTTAACCTGTCTATAAGCCTCTATGACTCCAACAGGATCTTTTAAGTGATCAAAGCGAGAGATTTGCGTAAGTATAGGTTTATTCTTGAGGATCCCATACTTTTTCAATACTGAGTCTATAATTTCAGGAGATAATTCCTTATTTTTATCACTCAATGGATCAATAGAAGGAGAAATCAAAAATTGTCTTATTGGTAGGACCGCTTGTGAAAAAGTTGGAACGGAAAATACTGCTGAATCGTAATTAACAATAAAATCCATTAAAAATTTCCATACCTTTTGATTAGGATTTGATACATCTACATGACAACGCCAGATCCACTTGTTATTGGATTTCTTCCTTATCAAGGCTATCGGCTGTGGGTCATGCACAAAAACAATTTCACCATAAGTGTTTACTTCCTCTATATTTTTTTGGCTCGTTTCCATAAAGATATCAAAATCGCGCTGCGTTATTTCTTCAACCCTGCCATGCAGGGCGTTGTGGAATTTTTTGGTTACCTCAAAAAACTGCTCTCCGCCTTTTATCACATCCCATCTTGAATCAATGCCGAGTTCTTTTAATAGCGGAACCATGCGGTTTAATATTTCTGCGACACCCCCACCAACAGATGTAGAATTGATGTGTTGAATAATCTTACCCTCCAACCTCTGCGCAAGAAGTCTTAAATCATCTACAACTGATTGGCCAACGATAGGGATATATTCATCTAATTTTGCCATATCACTTAGCTATTCTATTTTCTATCATATTTATGAGGGCACTCCTTAATCCTTCAAGGGTATGGGTGTAAGGATCAAGCCTTGCGATTTCGTAAGCTAATTCTTTATCGCCAATAGAGTTTTCTATCCAGTTGGAAAAATCACTGTTGTTTCTTTCCAGTCTTAAGCGCGCTTCAAAAACATGAAAATATATGGAATCGATAGTAACTTTTCTTAAGATATCTACAAATTCTTTCAAATTATAAACAACATAACTTGTAGGCAATATAAAGCTTACCGATTTGACAAAATGAAACTCTTCACCCTCCCAGACGAATTTTAACTTAGCCAAAGCATTGTTCTTTAGATAGTCCTCAATGGTTTCTGCAATTTTGTCTCGAAGACTACGAATAGTTGAATATTGGACAGTATCGATACTGGCTAGTTTCTCGCCAAGCTCATCTTCGCCAAGTAACTCAGTAACCCAGTAGGCAAAATCATTAGGTGGTTCTGGAGAAAGGTATTGATGCTCCTGTAAAAATCTATGCGTATGATGATAAATAGAAGAGTCTGAAACCTCTTTGATAAGGTCTAATAATTGACCTAAGGTAGTAGCTCTTAATCCGGTCAGTTCTGACAAATGTAGCCTTGTGTAAAATCTAAACGGTTCTTTGGCTCTTATTAAATCTTTCATTTTCTTTAATTTTTACATAAACATAAAATCTTTTTTAAAAACTCAAAGACTTCCTGAGTATCTTTTAGATAATATTTTGCCTGCGAATTTTTTGGCTTTCCTATGTATATAGTCAATCCTTTATTTTTTAACATATCAAAGGCATCTTCGTCGGTTACATCATCACCAAGATAAATGGGCATAATCGGATGGTCGCCTAAAATAAATGTCTGTCTTGCAAGAAGCCACGCTACTGCCATGCCTTTGTTCCATTGCACCGGCGGTTTTATATCTATAACCTTCTTCCCATAACTAACCTTTATCTTATTTCTTGCTAAGAATGGTTGAATAACCTCTTCAATTATTTTCTTGGCTAATAAATAGCTGCTTCTGGTAGCCAAGCGATAATGAACACTTAGTGTCACATCTTTATCCTCTACAAATATGCCTTTTATTTTTGACAACTTATCAGTTAATTCCTCTTTTAAATTTCTTATAATTGAAAACAACTGAGATGAAATCTGGCTTTCAAACTTTATCTTAGACCCTCCTATTTCTAATCCGTGATTTCCTACATAAATAATCCTTTTTAAACCAACCATTCTTTTTATATCTTTTAATGCCCTTCCACTGATAATTCCTACGCTACATCCTTGCTTAGTTGACAAATCCCTTAGAAGATTTCGCATATCCCAGGAAATAGCTGCCTTATCCGGCTGTTCTACAATAGGAGTCAGGGTGCCATCATAATCTATAAAAAGGTAGATGTGCCTATTAATGAAATCTTCCCTCAGCTCATCCCACTTGCTAAATAAATATTTCATATATTCAATAAACTTTTAGTCTTTTTTCAATGCGGTTAATTCGGTAATAATATTTCCTGCCCAGCGGTAAACATTATTTTCCTTTACAATATTCCGCATATTCTCCATCCGTTTTAATTTTTCATTAACTGGCATTTCTATGGCAAGCTTTATAGCATCAGCAAATTCTTCTATAGAATATGGATTTATCTGTATGGCATCAATCAATTCTCTGGAAGCTCCAGTAAAACAGCTTAATATCAATGCTCCTTTTAAATCAATTTTTGACGCAACATATTCCTTAGCCACTAAGTTCATTCCATCGTGCAAGGAGCTTACAATGCAGAAATCAGCAAGGGCATAAAACGGCTTAATTTCTTCAGGGGAAAAATGCCTTTTCAGATATATTATTGGCTTCCAGTTTCCATCAGCGTACTTCCAGTTCTTCTTTTCTATCAGTTCATCTATTTCTCCAATTAAATCATGATAGCGTTTTATATGGGTACGACTTGGGGCGCCCAATTGTATGTAAACAAATTTATTTTTATATTGAGGGTTCTTTTCCAAAAACCTGTCTATGGCTAATATGCGCTCTATTATACCTTTGGTATAATCAATTCTTTCAACACCTATGCCAATTATTTTATCTTCTACTTCAAATTCTTTAAGAATCTTGTTTGCCTGTTCAGTTTTCATTTCAGAAGCACCATTACTAAAGTAACCGTCTATACTTATAGGGAATGCCCTTATAAATGTCTCTTTGCCGTAGCGTATTACGCTAAATCTTTCTGTGTCTATACGAGACTCAAGAAGCCTATTGGCAGTATCCAAAAAATTATTACAATGATATTGAACATGAAAACCTATTAAATCGCAGGCTAACATTCCTTCTAAAATCTCTTCATGGTAAGGGCAGATTGAAAAAACTTCCGGGTTTGGCCATGGAATATGCCAGAATAATGCAATTGTCGTATCCGGGCGTCTCTCTTTTACAAACTTTGCAAGGAGAGTAAAGTGATAATCTTGAATAAATAAAAAGGGATTCTTTGCAGGCAATTCTTCTAAAATACTTTCAGCAAATTTTTGATTTACTCTCTTATACATATGCCAATCTGTTTCTCTAAATATTGGTCTGGTATGAGTAATATGACAAAGAGGCCATAATCCTTCATTTGAAAATCCATAATAATAGCCTTCTTCTTCTTCCTTTGATAGCCAAACTCTTTTGAGAATGTAGCGGTTATCTTCGGGGGGAACTCCCAGCTTATTTTTTGAATTTACAAATTTTCTGTCCGCATTACTACCTCCATGAGCAACCCAAGTTCCGCCACAGGTTCGCACTATGGGGTCTAAGGCAGTTACCACTCCGCTTGCAGGTCGAAGACACTTGAATACCCCTGTAGCTTCATCTATAACATGCATATAAGGTTCTCTGTTTGATACGATAACCAAAGCATTTTCGCCTAATTTAGCATGGATGATATCTTTAAGTTTTGCCTCAGTCCACAACTCTTCTTTCTGAAGACGGGCTGAGGCTTCTTTAGCGACTGCCTTCCGGGCTACCCTTAAACTCAAAGCCACTTGCTCAACTTCACCGGCAAGTTTTCCAAGTTCTCCTTTTTCTTTAATGGAATGAGACGAATCTATTTCCCCCTTTTGAAAACGCTGAAACCATTCGGTCAACTGCTGAACTGGTAGAATAAATATCTGTCGCTGGATTAAAACTGTTATTGAAGCTATCAAAACTATCAAAATGATTAGAGGGATACTTATGCGTTTCCATAACTCTGTCAATCGTGTAAACACATATGAAGTGTCATATATAACCTCAACCAATCCAAGGATATTGTTGCCCTCATCTATGACAGGGAGAATGTAACTATACACTGAATATTCCTTAAATTTTTCTAATTCACCCCGCGGGATTTTATTGTTTATTATATCTTTAAGATAGGGCTTTTCTTTCTGGCTCCAGTCTGAAATTCGCTCGGTAATAGCCAAAATCTGACCATCTTTATCGTAAACAACGCAGCCCTGTAGTCTCTCTCTTTTCTGAAAACTTTCAACCAGACGATTAGCGGTATTTAAATCATTTGAAGTGTCATATATAATCTCTACTAACCCAAGAAGATTGTTTTCATCATCCATAATAGGTAATATATAACTGTATACTGAATACTCTTTAAATCTTTCTAATTCTTCTCGCGGGATTCTGCTGGCTATTATTTCTTTAAGGTAAGGTTTATCTTTTTCTCTCCAATCAGCAATCCATTCATTAATGGCTAAAATACTCTCATCTTTATCATAGATAACACAGCCTTGAAACCTCCCGCGTTTTTGAAAGCTTTTGACTAAACGATTAGCAGATTTTAAATCATTATTGATAAGTATATGCCTAACAGATAATTCAATGCGTTCGGCATCGATCTTAGCTTTTTTTTGAAGGTCATCCAGACTTATAAAAATATGTTTTGCTGACAATTCGAGACTTTCTGCCACTGTCTTAGCTTTTCTTTTTAAATCATCCATCATTCTATCTTCTTCAAAGCGAATCTGAATTATACTGAATATTGTAAAAACAACAGAAACAACAATTAAAATAGGTAAGATAAACAGTAAGACTCGTTTCATCTTATTTTTCCTTTTCTCAGTCGAAATTTACCTGTCTACAGCAGACAGGGATGAGGTCGCTTCTATGAAAAAAAATATCGTAAGATGACAAAAAAGGGTCGCTTTAACCACAACTTTTGTAAAAGCAATGCACTATTACAGCTTTCTAAGCAATATGGAATTTTTCAGAGTAATGCACTAATTATCTTGCCTGCTCCTTTGCATTTGCAAGTTTTGCTTTCACCTGGTGTATCTGTTTTCTTTTGGCGTTTTTTGAAACTTCCAGTCTCTTCCAAATAACCAGTATTGAACTTGCTATATACACAGTTGAGTATGTTCCAGCAATCATTCCCACAAGCAGAGCAAAGGAAAAATCATGTATTATAGGGCCACCAAATATAAATAGCGAAATAACTGCTAAGAGTGTTAACCCAGAAGTCAGAATAGTCCTGCTGAGAGTCTGGTTAAGTGAGGTATTTACTAAGGTCTCATAATCTTCATCTCTTTTCTTAGCCATATTTTCTCTAATCCTATCAAAAATTACAATTGTATCATTAATAGAAAAACCTATAATTGTCAAAATTGCAGCCAAAACAGACAGAGTAAATTCCTTATTTGTAATTGCCAAAAATCCTGCTGTAATTGTCACATCATGAATTAATGCCACAATACCAGCAAATGCCTGCCGCAAGTCAAACCGTATGCATACTGTCAGTGAGGCAACAAGAGCTAAAACTGATAATACGGTTAAATTCACCCATGAGAATGTTGAAAAAACCCATGTCAGAAGAGCAATAACTATAATGGGAATCGCAACTTTATTCTGGAATCTGTATGATATGTAGATTATCATACCAATAATAGAATAAATCAAAGCACTCTGCGCCTTATATCTCAAATCCTCGCCTGCTGCAGGACCAACCATTTCAACTCTTAAAATCTCAAAGTTGGCTTTATTAAATTTTTTACCCAAAGCGTTTGTTATCCGTTCACTTATTTTCCCTGCTTCGCTCAATATTGTTTTTACAAGAACATCCTTTTTATTTCCAACATGCTGAATCTCGCTTTTACCAAGACCAACTTCTCTCAATGCATCTCTTATCTGTACAACCTCTACATCCTTTGTAAATCTTATCTCTACTAAAGTTCCACCGGTAAAATCTATACCGGGATTCAGACCTCCACGAATAAATATAGCAGCTAACCCTATAACAATCAGACATATTGAAACGGATATGAAAATCCATCTTTTTCCTATGAAATTAATATTTATGCCAGGTTTAAAAATCTCCATTATAACTCCTTTTTGCCAATATGTCATTGCGATGGAGCCACCTGCCTGCCGACAGGCAGGCGCTTCCAGAGTTTATCCTGAGCTTATCGAAGGAGTCGCTCGCAATGACAAACGAGGATTATCGCACAATCGCAATGATATTAAAAATTTTTGTTATTCAACATCTTCTAAATACTGAGTTTTGTCATTTTCTTGGATACCAGCCTCATGTCAAAAATTACCCTTGAAACAAATACAGCAGTAAACATGCTGATAATAAGTCCAATACTCAATGTAACGGCAAATCCCTTGACAGGGCCTGTGCCGAACTGAAACAAGACAACTCCTGCAATCAGGGTTGTAACATTGGAATCAAGAATCGTCGCAAATGCCCTTGAAAACCCCATCTGAATAGCAGATTTTATTGTCCTTCCGAGCCGCAATTCCTCTCTTATTCTTTCATATATCAGAACATTGGCATCTACAGCCATACCAAGTGTCAGTGCAATTCCTGCAATACCGGGAAGGGTAAGTGTGAATTTAAAGTATGACATTGCTCCAAGCAAAAGTATTCCATTTAGAAGAAGGGCAAAATTTGCAACAAATCCCGACCACTTGTAGTAAATTACTATAAAGACAACGATTACAAAAAAACCTACAACTGAGGCTACAACTCCAGCCTTAACAGAATCAGCACCAAGCGTAGGACCAACTGTCCTCTCTTCAAGATAGGTTATTTCAGCAGGCAAAGCCCCTGCCCTTAAAATAACAACCAAGTCTTGTGCTTCATCATATGAAAAATTTCCTGTAATTTCCCCCCTGTCAGTTATTTTTGACCTTACAACAGGCGCTGACTGAATCTTTCTATCAAGAACAATTGCAAGTTGCTTTCCGATATTCTCTTCTGTAACCCTGCCAAACGCATTTGCTCCTTCACCATCAAACTCAAAATTTACTGCAGGCATTCCGTTTTCATCCTGCCCAACCCTTGCATCCTTTAAATACCTTCCTGAAACCTGAGCCTCTTTGGTTACGACAAGATATCCCTTGATACCTCCACCATCCTGCTCTCTCAGGTAATAAGGCAAAATCTCAAGGTCATCTGGAAGCTGGTTATTATATTTTTTTAAAATATCTTCAGGGCTTGCGCCTTCTCCCCTGACTATTTTAAATTCCAGAACCCCTCCTGTCTTAATTATCTTTTTAGCCCTTTCAGGGTCATCCAGTCCCGGAAGCTGGATTACAATGCGGTCCTTTCCCTGTGCCTGAATTATTGGTTCGCTTACACCAAATTTATCAACCCTGTTTCTTATTATCTCAATTGCCTGCTGAACAGTAAGGTTCATATAATTATTTGCTATGCTCTGGTCAAAAGAGTAAATTAATTCTGCCTCTTTTTCAGCGCTGAATTTAAGCTCTGAAAAGTTTTTCTTAATAAGGGCTTTTACGTTTTCAATATCGTTTTTATTTAGAAGTTTTATGGAAATGTTTCTATTGCCATCAACCTTTATTTCTGAGGAAGAAAACTTTTTCTCCTCAAGGTTTCTCTTTAGTATGTTTTTCACCCTGACTACCTCGTTATCCAGAGCCTTCTTTGTGTCTACCTGTAAAAGAAGATGAACCCCTCCCTGAAGGTCAAGCCCGAGTTTAATCTTTTCATCCAATGGATAAACAGACCATAGGGACAATGCAACAAGAACTATTATTAGAATAACTTTCCACTGCAAATCTTTTTTCATAGGAACTCCCTATTGCTTTTCTACTATTAAGCTTATCTTATCACGTCACTTTTTATTTCTTTTCTTCCTCTTTTTCTTTTTCTTTTTCTCTAAAAACTGTTTGAATGGCATTTCTTGCAACATCAACCTTAACATTATCAGCAATTTTTACAACAAGAATGTCATCCTTTATCTGGACAACAATACCATATATCCCTCCCTTTGTTAATATCTTATCTCCCCTTGTAATGTTTGAAAGCATTTCCTGTAATTTTTTCTGCTCTCTCTGCTGAGGTCTGATAAGAAGCAAATAGAATAAACCAAAAATCGTCAGCATCATTGCGATAAATGCAAAACTGGAACCCGGGGTCTGCTGCTGACCTCCCGGAGCCATTGCATAGGCTATACCAAACATTATTACCTCCTTTATAACGATTATTCAGACTAAAAAAAGTTACACAGATTTTTAAATTTAATTTGTCTAATCATAATTTTCAAATCATTGCAAATTAATATATCAATTACCATAACATTAAACCAAAACCTTCTCATAGCTTTCTTTATATTTCTTTACCAGGCTGGCTAAGGAATCATTTTCGATTGCGGAACGAATCTCTTTCATCAAAGCCAGATAAAAATGAAGGTTATGAATTGTATTAAGCCTGAAACTCAGAATCTCCTTTGATATATACAGGTGCCTCAGATATGCCAGTGAATAATTCCTGCAGGTATAGCAATTGCAATCAGTGTCTGCAGGGCTTTCATCCTTTGCATATTTTGAGTTTTTTATAACCACTTTTCCTTTGCTTGTAAACAAAGAACCGTTTCTTGCCTGCCTTGTTGGAATTATGCAGTCAAACATATCTATTCCTTTTGCAACTGCATCAATAATATCCTCCGGAGTGCCAACCCCCATAAGGTATCTTGGCTTTTCTTCCGGAAGGTATTGCTCTGTATAATCCACAATATTCCACATAACCTCCTTTGGCTCTCCAACACTCAATCCTCCAATGGCATATCCGGCAAAGCCCATCTCTCCAAGTTCTTCAGCACAGTATTTCCTTAAATCTTCATACATACCGCCCTGAACTATCCCGAATAATGCCCGGTTATTTATCTTTTGCGCTTTCAAGCACCTTAATGCCCATCTGAGGGTCATCTCAGTTGAGTTTTTGCAGTATTCGTATTCTGACGGATATGGTATGCATTCATCAAAAGCCATTATAATATCAGCTCCTATTGCCTCCTGAATCTCTATGGCTTTCTCAGGGGTAATGAAATGGCTTGAGCCATCAATATGCGACTGAAACATGACCCCTTCCTCCTGAATCTTTCTGAACTGGGCAAGGCTGTAAATCTGAAATCCTCCGCTATCAGTAAGTATTGGTCTTTCCCAGTTTATAAACCTGTGCAAGCCTCCAAAGTCTCTTATGAGTTCATGTCCGGGCCTTAGGTAGAGATGATAGGTATTGCTCAGAATGATTTCAGCTCCGGCTTTAATCAGGTCTTCTGAGCATACTGCCTTGACTGTTCCCTGCGTTCCAACAGGCATAAACACAGGCGTCTCTATCCCGCCATGGGGAGTAGATAATTTCCCAAGGCGGGCTTTAGAGCTTTTTTCTTTTTTTAAAACATTAAATTTAAACATAGTTAGTCGTCAATCTCTTGTAGCTTGCCTTAAATGCAAAATTCAAAACCGTAGAAACACACCTTTAGGTGTGTTGTTTTATTTTTTCATCAACAGGTCCCTGCCTACCGGCAGGCAGGTAAAGACCTGTTTCTACATTATCCTCATTCTAAACTCGATCACGCAGGCTACCTGTCTGCCGTTAGGCAGGAAGCCTGCGGCTACTGACTACTATTTACTATCCACTCTACTACATCAAACTCCTAACTTTTTCTTCACTCTGAACTCTTAACTCTCAACTCTGTCGCACTCTATATAATAAACATTGCATCGCCATAGCTGTAGAATCTGTATTCCATTTCAATTGCCTTCCTGTAACAATCCATAATATTTTCAAGCCCGCAAAAAGCTGAGACAAGCATCAGGAGCGTTGATTTTGGAAGATGAAAATTTGTAATCAGAGAATCTATTGCTTTGAATTTAAACCCCGGATATATGAATAAACTCGTTTCTTTTTCCCCTTCTGTGAACTTTCCATATTTTTCTATTTCAGATTCAAGCGTTCTTGCAGTGGTTGTTCCAACAGCAATTATTCTCCTCTTGTCTCTTCTTGCTTTGTTTAGCTTCTCTGCATTATCTGAAGCAATTACATAGCTTTCAGAATCCATTATATGTTCTTTTATATTGCTGACTCTTACTGGCTTAAATGTTCCAAGCCCGACGTGAAGAGTTATGTTTATAATTTCAACTCCTGTTTTTTTTATCCTTTTCAGAAGCTCATCAGAAAAATGAAGTCCTGCTGTTGGCGCTGCAACAGCCCCTCTTTCCCTTGCATATACTGTCTGGTAGCGTTCCCTGTCAGTAAATAGTGAATAGTGAACAGTATTTGGTAAGTACTGTTCACTATTCACTAACAACTTCCTCTTAATATACGGAGGAAGCGGAGGCTCACCAATTCTGTCTAAAATCTCAAAAATATCGTTGCGGGTTTCAAACTCTAAAATTCCCTTCCCGTTTCCGTCTGATTCCCTTATTATTCCTTTTAATTCACCGTTGCCAAAGCAGAGAGTAGCGCCTTTTTTAATCCCCTTATTTGTATTTATCAGAACCTCCCAGATATTTTCTTCTGCTTTACCGTTTTTCCAGTTTTTGAGAAGAAGTATCTCAATCCTGCCTCCGGTATTCTCCTTAACTCCACGAAGCCTTGCAGGAAAAACCTTTGTATCATTAATAACAAGAACATCTGTATTCATCAGAAAATTTGCTATCTTAAAAAAATTTGTATGGATAAGCGAACCTGTATTTCTGTCAAACACCATGAGCT
Organism: Candidatus Schekmanbacteria bacterium RIFCSPLOWO2_02_FULL_38_14; assembly: GCA_001790855.1. Classification (NCBI taxonomy): domain Bacteria; phylum Candidatus Schekmaniibacteriota; species Candidatus Schekmanbacteria bacterium RIFCSPLOWO2_02_FULL_38_14. Next base: position 81,258 of record MGDH01000015.1, read on the forward strand.
TTGAACTATCCCTTTTTCCAAGTGGATACTGGGCAATTAATTCCTCGTGCAAACTGTAATCAAAATCTGATAACTGCATAATCTATAAACAACTTTAATTAGTTCACTGTAAAAGGTAGAAACAGGTCTTTACAGGTTGACCGAGAATTCAATTTTAATAAAATTGGTCTCAATAGAATCAAACAGTTAGTAAGCCCAAAATTGGCAAAACCGCTATTCTCGGTCAACCTGTTTAGACCTGTTAAATATAAATAACAGACCTAAAGGTCTGTTTCTACAAATTTGCTTTATCCTCTTTTTAGTAAAGCCATTGAGGATTTACCTCTCATTTAACTGTTAGATTTGCTATCATTTGAGAAAGGTAAAAACAAGAAAATAATCTTTTAGTTACTTTCTTCCAAACAGGGAGAATATAATTGTGAGGATAATGCTTATTATTATTGAGGTTGCAAGAGGGAAATAAAAGGTAAAGTTCTTTCTCTCTATCCTGATATCACCCGGAAGCTTTCCAAGAAAAGGAATCTTTGGCAGAAAGGTAATGAGCAAGCCAATTATGACAAGCAGCACTCCTATAAATATCAACATTTTCCCAAAATCAGAAAACAAAACCAATCTCCAAAATATTAATTTAAAAAAAATTCATTTCTTTCTCTTTATTCTAGTTGACGATTTTGAGACAACAACCAATGTTCCTTTTAGCTCAGAAACATCAATGGAAGATAAATAATTTATTACACGATTATAGATTTCTTTGCCTCGCATTCCTTTAGGACGGATGAATATTATCCCGGGAAGAAGGTCTGGAGGAAAACGGAGTATGTTAGAAAAATCCGAATCCATTGATATGATTCCAAAATTGTTTTGAATCGCATAATAATAAATTTTTTCATCATCCTGACCAACTAAAGCAGATGAAGAAACATCTATGCTATCTGGATAAAATTTTAAGAGTGTGTTTTTAATATCAGTTGGAAGATTCTCATCAAGAAGAAATTTCATTATGTAATGGTAGCCTCTTCATAATTCAATAACTCTGCTGCAAAACGAATTCCTTCAAGAATATGTTCTTTGGTTAATTGGGGATATGCTTTCAAAATGTCTTCAATTGTATCACCTGCTCCCATCATTTCTAGAATGATATGAACCGGAATTCTTGTTCCTGCAAAGCAAGGTTTTCCTCCGCAAACTCCTGGCTTTGATTCGATGAATTTAAAATTCATATTATTTTTCCTTTCATCTATATTAAATATATAGCGGTTCTAATTAAAGTGCAACGAAAAATTAGAGTTTGGATTTTAAGCTTTGACATTTGAGATTAACTTATTATGCCTCTCTCTTTCGCTAAAAACACACCCACAATACTTCTGTCTGTACAGCCCCATCTCTTTTGAGACCTTCACACCTTCCTGCCATCCCTGCCTGAAATCCTCATAATAAAATTCTATCCCTAAATCCCTGCCAAGCTCATTCCCAATATCTTTTACAACTTCGTGCTTCATATATATGCTGTAAAGGAGTGATGTGGAAAAGCAGTCGAAGTTCAGTTTCACAGCCTCTTTTGCTGTTTCTTCAAGACGAATTGAATAGCATATTTTGCATCTGTTTTCAATGTCATCATTTATAGATTCAAAAAATTTTGCAATATCATATTGCTCATTATAATAAACCTCAAAACCCACTTTCTCTGAAAATTCTTTAAGAGTATCCATTCTTTTCAAATATTCCTGAAAAGGGTGAATATTAGGATTATAAAAAAATCCCTTTACCTCAAAAGATTCCTCAAGAACTCTCTTGGGGTAAATAGCACATGGTGCGCAACAGATGTGGAGAAGAAGTTTCATATAAAATTTCCCCCTCACCCTAACCCTTGCCTGCCTGCCTGCGGTAGGCAGGCAAGGGGAGAGGGAATTACTTTCTAACCCCTCATTTCCTCACCAGTGAAAGAGAACATAGCCTTTATCACCTTCTCATTGACGGAATGCTCTCTCGAACTTCCCCTCCCTTGACGGGAGGGGATTAAGGGGAGGGTGATATTATTCCCATTAGCAATTAATATCTGGTTTCGGGTTACTTTTAGTAGCCTCCATCTCAGAGCTAACCGCTACAACATCAGCCCCTTTGAAAATTCTGACCCATTTGACAGATGAATCAAAAATTATAACTACAACCAGTGCCATCATTATAGCTGTAATGGCTGTATTCAAATATCCCTGGAAAATTACACTCTGCACATCTGAGTTAAGCAGTAAAGCTATGGAATTAGCTTTATCAGGATTTGTTGAGGGAAGAAAATTATCAAATATAGATTGCCAACCTGCTGTCAGAGTAAGAATAGTCATAAAAACCATTGGCAAAAAGGTTGTCCATGCATATTTAGCTTTGCCCATCCTGATTATGAAAGTGGTCCCGATACAGAGCGCCAGTGTTGCAAGCAACTGGTTTGCAATGCCAAACATGGGCCAGATTGAGGATATACTTCCTGTGTAAATAAAATAAGACCAGCAGAACACAACTACAGCACTTGCCAGCAGATTTCCCGGAAGCCAGTCTGCCTTCCCAAAGGGCTTATAAAAATTTCCTCCAAATTCCTGGAGGAGAAACCGTGCTACTCTTGTCCCTGTATCAACTGTCGTTAATATGAACAATGCTTCAAACATTATTGCAAAGTGATACCAGTATGACATTAACCCCTTCATTCCGGGAATAGATGAAAATATCTGAGCCATGCCAACTGCAAGAGACACAGCACCCCCTGGCCTTCCAGACAACTGCTCTCCGACAACTTTTTCAAGCTCTGGCAGATGGATAATATTAAGCCCCATCTGTTTAAATTTTTCAGGGATTACATTTATTGCAAAATAATCAGATGGCTCAAGAGCACATGCTGCAATAATAGCTATAAGAGCAACAAAGGATTCGGCAAGCATAGCTCCAAAACCAATCAACTTGATATCAGACTCTTTATCAATCATTTTGGGCGTAGTGCCTGAGCTTATCAGGGAATGGAATCCTGAGATTGCCCCACATGCAATTGTTATGAAAACGAACGGAAATACTTTCCCTGGAATAATAGGACCGCCGCCATGGATAAATCCTGTTATAGCTGGCATTTTAAGCTCCGGCATTACACAGGTTACCCCAATAGCTAAAAAAGCAATTGTCCCAATCTTCATAAATGTACATAGATAATCTCTCGGGGCAAGAAGAACCCAGACAGGCAGAATTGAGCCAGTTAAACCATAGATTGCTATGAAGATTGTTATCTCTTTCGGATCAAAGGTAAAATATGGCGCGAGAAAGGAGCCTGGAACCCATTTGCCGAAAATAACAGTTACCGCAAACAAAACTATTCCTATAACAGTTGCCTGTTTAATATGGCCCGGTTTTAACTTATGCATGTAAAATCCCATAAAAAGCGCAATTGGTGTTGTCATAGCTATGATAAATGTACTCCATGGGCTTTCTTTGAGAGCATTAACAACAGCCAGTCCAAGCCCTGCAAGGGCTATGATAATTATAAATAGTATGGCTAATGCAGTGGCAAACCCTGTAACAGGCCCAACTTCTTTTTTTGCAATCTCAGCAAGAGATTTCCCTCCACATCTCACAGAAGCAAAAAGAATTATAAAATCATGGACTGCACCTCCAATAACACCACCAATCAAAATCCACACAGTTCCTGGCAGATATCCAAACTGGGCAGCAAGTACTGGACCAATCAGAGGACCTGCTCCTGCAATGGATGCAAAGTGA